>CAZRTU010000317.1:0-2440 GCA_964603075.1 uncultured bacterium | reverse complement strand
ATCCCTGCATTATTTACGAGGACGTCAACCTTTCCAAACCTCTCCAGTGTCTTTTCAAACAGGATTCTGCAGTCTTCCTCCTTTGACAGATCTGCCTGAATTGCATGAGAATTCTCTCCCAATTCAGAAAGAAGGGAACGGACAGCCTTATAATTCTTATTATAATGCAAAGCTACACTCGCTCCGGCACGAGCCAACTGCCTTGCTATTGCCCTGCCGATGCCCCCGCTGGCACCACTCAACAAGATATGCACTCCATATAGGTCTATTTTCATATAAACTCCTTTTAGGACGTACCTGTCTGCCCTGACTGCCGTCAGGCAGGCGGCAGGCAGGGATTAGCACAGATTACAAAAAGAAATAAACAAAGAAAGCTTAAGAATCATTTATATCAGCGTATCTACCTGTATCGGGTTTATGTTAGATATTATAGCACCAAACCAACAAAAAATCAAGAAAAAATTATCAGCGGATTGGTTCAACGGATTAAGCGCCTGCCTGACGCCTGTCTGGCGTTAGGTAGAGTAGGCAGGAATTAAACGGATTATTTTAAGGTCTGCCTTGCCCTATTCTCTCCTTCCTCTTCTCTCTTCACTTTTCTCTGCAAGGCTAACTTGCCTAACGCCTGCCTGCCGGTAGGCAGGGCAGTCAGGAAGCCTTGCCCTACTCCTTACGCCCTACGCTTTACGCCTATCGTCCCTGGGCCATTGCCTATTGCCCATCGTCTATCACCTATCGCCAATCGCCCATTGCCCATCGCCTTTTCATCATTGAGTCGACTTAATACCCATGGTCCCGATACACCATATTTGTATAAATCCAGAGGATCTCTTTTAAAATAATTAAAAAAAATTATAGAATTTACTTGACAAATCACGTAAATTATGTTACAATAAATATCACAAGGGATATATTAACCTTGTGCGATTATCCTCCAAGGCCGTTAATCGTGAAATTCGTATTGCTGCTGTAGTGGCTGACAGAAAGGTTTCATATTCAATAACATAGAAATAAGGGGTTAAAATGGAACTAAAAGCAGAAAAATTAACAGAGCCGTCGGCGTGGAACAAAAGACTAAGAAAGATAAGGAGGACTCTTGACCTGACACAACAAGAGTTTGCTGAAAAACTAGGTCTCAAAACATCCGCCTACAGGATGTATGAAATCGGTAAGAATCAACCTTCTATTGAAGTTTTACAGAAACTTGCCCAACTTACTGGGATATCTTTAGACTGGCTTTTATTGGGCAAAGGGAAATTTGGTGGTGGAACATCTTTCATATCCGGAAGGGAGTTAAATTTACTCGACACCTTAGAAGGGTCTAACAACATTGATACCGCAATTAAAGAAACGGTCAACAATTTTTCTAGCATGCTTCGCCCTGAGGAACTCGAAAGGATGACCAGCCACTTCTTTGCACTTTTTCTCGTGATGAAGTGTTTGACCACTTACATTCAGGAACAACCAAAAGAAGAACCTACTCCAGAGGAAACAGCTGGATAAAAGCATCGTGCTAGATCTATATTAATTCAGGATAATTATCATAATAAAGCATATATAGTGTAGGATAATAATCTACTGGCTATATCCTCCAAAATTTCCTTGACATCCCCCCTTTTTTATGATATAATTCGTAAATCTAACTCACGTCAACCTTCCCAGCGGAACAGCTGTGATCATCTGCTCCTATTTCTTCCATCTCTTATGATAAAGACATCGGGATGCAGGTGGATATTGAACTAAAAATCCTATGGCGATTGATTATAAAGGTACTTTAAACGAAGAGCAGTACACATGCGTGGCTTCTGGAGATGGGACAGCATATGTGCTTGCTGGAGCCGGTTCGGGTAAGACCAGGGTTCTCACATATCGCACTGCATGGCTTATCGAGAACGGGGTGCCTCCAAATCGAATTATGTTATTGACATTCACAAACAGAGCAGCAAGGGAGATGTTGGATAGGGTCGAGAGTCTCATCAATCTCAACCTGCGTAATCTTTGGGGAGGAACTTACCATCATGTGGGAAACCTGATTTTGCGTAGAAATGCAAGATTATATGGCTATTCCCCAGACTATATTATAATCGATGAAGGAGATGCCACCACTCTTCTCGATGAATGTAGAAAGCGGGTGGGGATACCAAAAGATACTAAGTTTCCCAAGCCGAAGGTAATAAAAAGTGTGTTGTCTTACTCTGTAAATTCATTACAGGACATCCCTGACACAATCTCAACTAAATTTCCCAACCTCATGGAATACGCAGTGGACATCGTAAAGATTCATAAGATATACACGGACAGAAAGATAGAAGAAAATCTAATGGATTTCGACGACCTCTTATATTATTGGTGGGAATTATTGGGTAAAGGAGAATTTGGGTATAAATTTGAGCATATTCTCATAGATGAGTATCAGGACACAAATCTACTGCAGGCAAGA
>CAZRTU010000316.1:0-2469 GCA_964603075.1 uncultured bacterium | reverse complement strand
CCTTTTTCTGAAAGGTGCCTAACCTATCGTTGTAGAAAGCCCTTGAGGTGAGTGTGAGCCTCTCGAGTTGTTTTAATACTGCCTCTATAATCTCCTTATTTCTGTGTCCCTGGTTAAGAGCAGAATAACTTGAAAGCATATCCATATATTTTTTACCCTCAACGTCCCACACCCATACACCTTCGCCTTTTTCGATAACAACTGGTAGTGGATGATAGTTCCTTGCTCCATATTTTTCTGTGAATTCAATTATATCTTTGCTTTTCATACGGTCTCCTAAATGAATAGTAAAAACTAAACGAGACTCTAACCGAAACCTGGCATCAGAAGAAACAAGACTGTCATAGGATTAGTTTTACTCTATGTTCTCTGTGGTTTGTATCCTAAAACGCATCATTTTAACACATCTATTTCCAAAAGTCAAGAAAAATTTGCAAGGTCTTAAATAAATTAAACTTGACATTTTTTTAAATCGGTGTTATAATTATTTTATGGGAAATGTGAAGATTGCACCGTCTATACTTTCTGCCGATTTCACCAGATTGAAGGATGATATTCTGGAGGTTGTAGATGCCGGCTGTGATCTGCTTCATCTTGATGTTATGGATGGACATTTTGTGCCCAATATAACATTTGGTCCACTATTGGTGGACGCAATACATAGAATAACAGAGGTTCCCCTTGACGTTCATTTGATGATATCGGATCCCAAATTTTATTGGAAGGCTTTCAGAGATGCAGGGGCATCGATGATATCCTTCCACAGGGAGGCGGTTGAATTCCCCGAGGTTTTGATAGGTGAAATGAAAAAGGGTGGGGTCAGAGTAGGTCTTGCTCTAAATCCAGCAACGCCGCCCCAGGACATTCAGCCTTTTATACAATCTGTAGATTTTGTACTTGTCATGACAGTGGTCCCGGGGTTTGGCGGTCAGAAGTTTATCCAGGAACCCCTGGAGAAGATAAAGATACTTAAAGACCTGGGCGTAACAGTTGAAGTAGATGGTGGGATAAAACTTTCGAACGCCAAGTTGGTTATCGAGCATGGAGTAGATATACTCGTAAGTGGTTCAGGGATTTTTAAGCAGCCAGATCCTGGCGAGGCAGTAAGGAAGTTTAAGAAATTAGCCAGTTCTTCATAACGCAACCTGTATTCTTCTATCATACCCATCCTTTTTACGAGACGTTTTTTCTTCTCATGACCCATACTCGGCTCCTCAGCCTCCAGCCTTTAGATGCAAGACCTTAGCACTGGATTTATGGATTCTTCTTATTTTAAAATAGCCACATTTAATGCTAATTCACTAAGGTCAAGAATCGATATTGTCAAATCCTGGCTGGTCAGGCATCAACCTGATGTGCTCTGTATCCAGGAGACGAAGGTTCAAGACGCGGATTTTCCCATAGAACATTTTTCTCAGATAGGTTATGGTGTTGTTAAAAAGGGACAGAAGGCTTATAATGGAGTCGCCATTGCAAGCAAAATCCAGCCAGAGGACATCATAAAAGGTCTTGAGGGAACAGATCCCCAGGAGGCACGATTTATCACGGCAAAGTATTCAGATATAACCATTATTAACACATATGTTCCACAGGGGTATTCAAGAGATTCGTTTAAGTATCAATATAAATTGGAGTGGTTTAAAAAATTAAGGGATTTTCTTGATAGGAGTTTTACACCAGAAAGCCCGGTTATATGGGCAGGCGATCTTAACGTTGCCCCGGAATCCATTGATGTACATGACCCCAAAGGCCTGCTGGGACACGTATGTTTTAATCCAGAGGTACAGGGCGCACTCTATCATGTTAAAGAATGGGGATTTGTAGACGTTTTTCGAAAAATGCACCCCGGTGAGCCAAACCAATATACATTTTTTGACTACAGGGTTAGAAATGCAGTTCAACGGAAACTGGGTTGGCGTGTCGATCATATCATGGCTACTAAGTCGTTGGCAGATAAGACGGTAGATACCTATATAGATTTAGAGCCAAGGCTACAGAAGAGACCATCTGATCACACATTTGTAGCAGCAGAATTTGCCCTTTAAGATCATGTCTTTGTGGATTATGACCTTGGAAAAGAGTATTCTTATCTGATAGATCGGGGCTCCTTAGGACCCAAAAAATCAAAAGGAGGGAAGTTGGATGAAAGATTCGACAAGGACGGGCGATTAATCATCCCAGAAGGTGCTTTATTCCCGAAGAGGGCTGGAATAATCATGAAAGTCAAGAGTATTTTGGTAACCCGGGCATACTGCAAAAACGGTCATAATCTGGTGGGCGGCGATAATATCTGGGATGGACACCAGGGAATAAGACTTATTGCCGAAGTTGGACAAGAAATAATCAACATCAACCTCTCCCCGTATCAGGGTGATGATAGAAAATTACTCGACGGAGTGATAGAGAAGGGTGAAACCGTGAAACTCCGTTGCCCGCATTGCGACGGAGAACTTGAGGTATTCTCTCCCT
>CAZRTU010000315.1:0-2475 GCA_964603075.1 uncultured bacterium | reverse complement strand
TATTAATTCTGCCCATTGAGGCTGAACCCCTCTGGATTAAATTTACTACCCATCCTATGGCTATCATAGGCCATATGAGGATCATGAGGTAAGCCTGAAATGCTACGAAATCTCCCATGGAGATCGTTCTGGTAATTACGCCTATACCGCCGAAACGCAATATTATCCATATTGAGAGGTTTGCAAAGAAGAATATCATAGGGAAGAAAACGCCCCAAACCTTAATCAGATTGATATTCCTTGTCACGTAATCTCTACTTATGGAAAGAAACTTATTAATCTCCCCCTCTTCCTGATTATAGCCTCTAATTACCCTTACTCCTCTTATATTTTCCTCTACCGCCGTTGTAAGATTTGAAAAACCAGCCTGGACACTCTCGAATCTCTTGAATATTAAACGACCAAAGCGTAGTACAAAGAAGATAAGAAGGGGAAAGGGAATCAATGCCATTAATGTAAGCTTCAGGTTTATCAAAACCATAAAGATTATGGCAAGTGAACCCAGCACCAAAATATCAATACCTATGATGATGCCTATCCCTGCCGTTCTTCTGACAGCCTCAATATCGTTTGTGGCACGAGCCATCAGGTCACCCACCCTCATATTTGAATAGAATTTCATCCCGAGGTTCTCAAGGTGGGTGAAAAGTCTCAAGCGAAGGTTTCTCTCTATCTTCCTTGCAGTTATAAATATAAAATATCTCCAGACAAATCTGCATATGGCAACACCTAATGCTATTAATACTATGAGTAGGGCGTATCTTAAGAGTATGCCCCAATAGATGTCTCCGCCCACCAGGCTATCGACCGCATATTTTATCACACGTGGTATGTAGAGTTGTAATACATCAACGATTATAAGTGTGATAAAACCTCCGATAAACGACCACTTATATCTTATGAAATCCTCTTTTATGGTAAGAAAATTTCGCATAGGGAGTAAGGGTTAGTCTTTTTATTTGAGTGTTTAAGCAGTTATTATAACATAACATTTGAGTAATGTCAAGGATTAACGCAGAGGAGGTTGGATAATTGGAGATGCTCAGATTAGCTATATATCTTGCATAAGTTCTGAGTAATGTTCAATTCTTAAGCGAGTCTAATATTTTCTTGCAGTTAATGCAAAAGCTTGGGTTTTTGATGTCTGTGTCCTGGAGACTATTTGAGAAGTGCATAACACATCTTGGTTCGTAACAGTGCGTAAGGCCATAGAGATGACCAATTTCATGTACAGCTTCCTTCAATGTCCTCTGATAGTAGATATCCTTGTCCGGTGGCAGGTCATAGAATTCCTGTCTCAGTCGGGCAATGGAGATTATGCCAGTTCTTCCCATGATCCCATCTACCTCTCCGAATATGAAATTCAGTCCGGCAGACCAGAGGTCGCAAGCGATTATACCCAGCACCTTATCATATCCTTTTATAGAATTGGAGATATACTCCAGTATCGGTGGAGCAAAATATTGAGCTCTTGCAGGATTATACGCAGACTCTGGAACGCTTAGAACCGACCCTATTATTACCTCTTTTCCGAATATATCCCCGAGTGATTGCTTCAAGAATAAGAGCGGGGCTTTCTCTATATCACCTATCGGAACCAAGGCAATCATCTTTCCTTTTATCACTTTCCCCTTTTCTCCTGAATTTTTGGCTTATGATTATCATCTTCATACTGTCAAAGGTTAACTCTTCTTTATTGAAACCGCCGTAGTATTCGATTACCTTCAGCCCTACAGACTCCAACATCGATTTCAGTTCATGAAATGAGTACATTCTGATTACTATCTTCTTTTGTGTTATTTCTCTGTTTTTTATATGTATCCACTTGGCGAGGTTGATACTCCTCGTTATATCAAAACTTCTATACTCGAGCAGAAAACCACCATCTGAGGTCTCCCTCCAATCTTTCTCTTTATAATTCCTGACAATCCAATCTCTGTTTATGACGTCGATTAAAAATTTGCCCCCTTTTTTCAGTGCATTTGATACGTTTTTGAGTACTTTTAGGTTTTCTCTATCTTCCTTAAAGAATCCGAATGAAGTGAACATATTTATTATTGCATCGAATTCTTTGTCAAATGATATGTCCTTCATACTGCCATGGATA
Organism: uncultured bacterium; assembly: GCA_964603075.1. GTDB lineage: Bacteria > Hydrothermota > UBA3073 > UBA3073 > UBA3073 > JAGMCL01. The sequence continues at coordinate 368 of CAZRTU010000315.1, read as the reverse complement.
AAATCGATCTCGACTCCGCTCTCATTTGCCTTTTCCTCTGCTGTTTTCAAATAATCTCGTGTATGGTCAACGCCAGTGACATCATACCCCCTCTTTGCCAATTCGATAGAATGTCTGCCAAGACCACAGCACAGGTCTAATATCTTCTCTTTCTTATTAAGACGCAGTACTTTCTCAATAAAATCCACTTCCTCCTTTGCGTTTTCATCAAATTTACTTAGGAAGACATCACCGTAGTGTCTATCAAAAAATCCCTTCCACCATTCCATAGAAACCTCCTGTTTATTTAGAAGGTATTGTGAAAAAAAACCACAGAGCTGCCTGCCCTGCATTCTACATAACAACCAAACGTAGGGCAAGGCTACCAT
>CAZRTU010000314.1:0-2481 GCA_964603075.1 uncultured bacterium | reverse complement strand
CGTATTCCCCCCTACTATGGTATTCTTCATATATACAGTATCCCCGTCACTGGTATATATCCCACCTCCAGTTGGAGCAGTGTTATTTGTTATAGTTACATTATTTAGATGTACACTCCTCAAAACATTATAAATTCCACCACCCTTACCTTCATGTAAGTTACCACTGACCGTGCAATTAACCATTGTTAAGGTACCTGCGTTATAAATGCCTCCCCCGCCAAAAGCTGGATTATCGGTGACGCTATTATCATTGATCGTGCTGTTTGTGATAGCGACATGTGCATATGCAGCGCAGGTAATTCCAGCGCCTCCAACACTGCATGTATTACCGCTAACCGTGCAATTATCTATATATGCTACTCCTCCAAACTGATAAATTCCTCCCCCTCCCTGGTTCTGATAGTAATTAACGTTATTACAAACTTTACAGGAAGATAGAACTAATGTGTCACCCCCTACAAATATACCGGCACCAGCGCCGGCGAACCTCCCTCTTGCTATGGTAAGTCCTGATATGGATACCGTACTAAGATTATCACAATCGATATGGAAAACCCTATCTGTTAAATCTCCATCAATCGTAAGCAAGTCGGCACCAGGACCAATAATTGTCAACCCATCTGTTATTTCAAAACCAGCGTCCGTAATTGTATCTCTTACGTTCGAAGCAAATAGTATTGTATCTGCACCAGGATTACCATTGGCATCGAGTATTGCCTGTCTAAGACTCCCTTCTCCTGAATCATCTGTATTGGTTACAGTGTATATGTCTGCTGAACATACAGTAATCATCAAGAACATAAGGGTGAGAAAGACACAACCTTTTAGCAACGCACAAGAACCCTTCATAATACTTCCCCCTTTTGATGTTCCCAAAATACACATTTAATTTTTTAAAGCATAAAATTCGACTGTTTCAACTGGCTCTGGTCAATATTCTATGGATAATCGTCTGCGGGTTTTTCCCTATTTGAATTATAAATGATAAAATACCGTTTGTCAAGTATTAATTAATAGCAAAATCCTTTTTTAGGGTAAACTGTGGGTAAGAGAGCAATTAGTCCCATAGCGCAAGATGTCATTCTTTTCTAATAACAGAATAATTGAGCTATCCGTATGGAGATCATGCATATATAAGTCTTAAGTTCACCCACTCACCTTTTTTAATAGTGCGGATCTTGCGAGAACCCCGAACATTGATAATCCCATCTCAAGCATAGTTCCAGGGGGATAGATAGTCCACCATTTGAGCGGAACCAGGTAAGGATTTTTTGAGCTTCTCAGAATCTGGATCGCTTTTCTCTTTAATTCTTCAGTTTTCTCCTTACACCTAACTATAACCTTTCTCGGTTCTCTGATTATACCGCCGTGACCAGGAACTATGATTTCTGGGTCAATTTTTTCCATAGACTCTAATGATTTCAATGCATCGTCTATATCAGATGAAGGCATATTCAACGCAGCGATTGGACATAGCTTACCGCCTGCAAGGAGGTCTCACCCGTTATGAGGACACCGTCGCGATAATAACCGACTTCTTCAGGTGTGTGTCCTGGTAATGAAATTATCTTCCATCCATTGATCTCGTCGCCCTCTTTTAATGTGCCGTCAATACCGACTCCACACCAATCAAGAGTTATAAAGTTTGTATCCCAGCGAGCAAATCCCTCTGTAATGTATTCAATCACATAGCGCAATTTCTCATCGTTCGGAAATAACCTATCGATTAGAGGAGTTACACTGTCAAGCTGCTGTTTCAAAAACGGGACGAAAGGGCGTTTTGCCTCTAATATTTCCCTGGCAATCGGATGGCAGTAGAATTCAGCCTTACATCTTGATTTTATGAATCTGACTGCCTGGGAGTGGTCTGGATGGGCATGGCTAACTAGTACCTTGTCTATCTTGCCTATGCCAAGTTTCGTTAGTTCTCTAAAAAGATGTGTTAGATTCCCGTAAGAGCTTGTGCCCGGATCTATTAATATACACTCGTCATCCTTAATAAGGACTGAATTGGAGCATGCAATTCGATTTCCGATAAGATATATGCCTGGTGCCACTTCCATGATCTTACGATGCTTCTATAAAAAAATCTTCCCATAATTGCTTGCGATGATCGGTTTGATATTAAAAGGCTCGACCTTATATTACGGATAGGCCCTTGCTTATTATCGACACTATGACTCTAAGAGTGCCTGCAGGAAAGATCATAAGACTCTCAATATGTCCTTAGTGTCCTCACTCCTCTCTTTTATCTCTCCCCCTTCTTGCTTGCCCTACTTTCTTATTGTATAGTCATTGGTCTCTGGTCTTCGGTCGTTAGTGTCTATTTAAGCAGGACCATCTTCCTCGTCTCTCTGAACCCTCCCGCCTCGAACCTGAGGAAATAAACTCCATTTGGTACCCCTTTACCAGAACTATCTCTCCCATCCCATTCAACTGTGTAGTAGCCAGATTTCTGTTGATTGTCTTCCAATGTCT
>CAZRTU010000313.1:0-2500 GCA_964603075.1 uncultured bacterium | reverse complement strand
TTGGAAGAGATGAGAGTCTTTCGGGTAACGCAAGTCTCACGGTCAACGATGTCTCTTACAATGGATACAAAATCGACAGCGGGAATCTGTACGTTACCATTGATGGGGATATCTTAGATATAGTACTGAATGATATTAAAACACTGGGTGGAGAGATAGATGGAACAGCCAAGATAACCCAACTGCCCTTCCGGTATGAATCAAATATGCTTCTAAGGGAAGTAGACATAAGTAGGGCTATAGGTGAGATTGAGACCTCTCTATCCGGTGAGGTATCCATTCTTGGTGATCTCTCTGGCGGCAAGGCAGAATTGGATATATCGGGCAGGGTCGCAGATAACCAGATAGAGAGTATAAGAGGAAGGGTGGATTTCGGTAGGGAGCTTGGCATAGAGAGGCTGATCGTAAACGACAGCCTAACCATAAGTGGCAGGATTGCCGAAGAATATATGGATATAAGTCTATTGCCTCAAGGTTTTGATATCTCGCCGTTTTTGCCCACCAGTGGTCTCTTGAATGGAGAGGTAAAGATAATAGGTAATCCTTTACATCCAACTCTCTCTGGGTCGTTCTATGTGGAGGACTTCAGGTACAAGGAGTTTGAAGTCAGGTATCTTTCATCAAATTTTATTATCGAGGCATTCCGTGAGATGATACTCGGAAACATAGATTTTGCCCTGGCAGAGGCACACTATCCCAGTTTTAAGTTTGACAACCTCGAGGGTAGCATAATGTTTACTGACAGGACTGTATTCAGTGTGAAGGGTGAGGGAGAGGGTATAGAACTCTCTTTAAGTGGTGAGATGCTCGATGATAACGTATTTCTCGACACAATAATTTATCGCTCAGGGGGTATAGAGCTTCGCAATGCATCGCGGGTAGAACTCACTCTTGATCTACCGGCTGTCTTAATAGAAAAGTGCATAATGAAATCAGACGGAGGTTACTTGGAATGCAAGGGAAGATATCACCCTGAGGCTATGGACCTGGTCATTATAGGGGAAGGGGTTTCTTTGTCTTCGCTATGGAAGGACTTAAAGGGAAGGTCGAGTTTGTGGATAGAGCTTGAGGGCTCCCTCGGTTCACCCTCGATCGAGTTGGAGCAGAAGATAGTTGAGGTCTTCTACTCAGGGGTCAGGATTGACACCATTGATATGGCTGCTCAGTATTCAAATGAGATACTTAGAATCAAGAGATGCGATATAATAATAGAGGATGCAAGGGCTGAATTAAAAGGGCATATACCAATAGCCTTATACCCATTTTCTTTTCCAGATGAAGATATGGAGCTTGTGGTTAATTTTAGGGATCTGCCCGCGCATCTCTGGAGGCCGCTCAGGAGATTTTTCATTATGCAGGGAGGGAGAACCGATGTAGATCTCTTAATATCTGGTTCACCAATGTCACCTGACATATCAGGCTATATCAATCTACAGAACATCTCTGCCCGCATACCAATGTACGGCATCGCACTTACAGAGCTTAACTCGAAGATAGGCTTTTCTAAAAACAGCGTGGATATAGATGATTTTTATGCAAAGAGTGGAAGGGGCGATCTCTCCATGGAAGGTTACCTTAAAATATCTTCGTTTTCAAAAGATGATATAGAGATGTCTTTGGATATAAAGGGTGAAGATATGAAATTTAAGACCCCAGAGGTAGAGGGTGAGGTTGACTTTGACATATCATTGGGTGGCAATTTTGGTCATCCAGTGATCAAGGGGAATATAGATGTAAGCGAGGCTTTAGCTGCAGTGAATATAAGTCCAAGAGCATCTATGCCCCCTGAGCAAGAGTTTGATATAGACCTTGGTTTCTCCTGTGAGCATTTATGGATAAAAAGCCCTCTGCCCTCGGCGATAAATCCGATACCAGAGTTACAGAGCCCTTTGTTGGATATGGAGTTGGCGGGTGAGATTCTGGCAGTAAAGAGAGGAAGAGATATATTTCTCACAGGTGAGATGAATGTAAGACAGGGTTACTTCTACTACATCGACAGACCCTTTGAGATTACCCAGGGCAGCTTTATATTCGACAATATACAGGGATTCGATCCACAGATTGACCTAAATGCAAGGAGTGATATTATATATTCTGTGGTAAGGGAGGACGAGACCCACTTGGACACCACGACCGTCTATATTACCCTTTCTGGTAGAGCCAGCCAACTACTATTTTCTATGTATTCTGAGCCTGAGTTACCGCTCGAGGGGATCATTATCATGCTCTCACTTAATGCCCCATTGAGTGAGTTCGATGCAGTAAACGTATCTGACAGGCTTCTCGGTCTTTTGATCAGAGGGACCATATTGGCAGATGTGGAGAGGATGCTCGGCGTTGATGCCCTGAGGTTTGAGACCGCGTTCTTTGGTGAGGAACGCAGGGCAAAGATTACTGCAGGAAAATATCTATCTCAAGACCTGTATGCAAGCTATACAAAGGACCTATTTTCGCCATCCTGGAGTTATAAGACCACATACAAGGTCTTAAAGAATTTATC
>CAZRTU010000312.1:0-2511 GCA_964603075.1 uncultured bacterium | reverse complement strand
CAGAGACTAAGATAAATCCTGACTCGGGGTTCGTTATTAGTTTTTACCTATTGCAGCGACTTACCTGTTTTTGCGAAGGTAATTGTAGAGGGCTAATTTGGCTTCGTGCATTATTTCTCATATTATATTACTAATTGTCTTAAAAGTCAAGAGAAAAAAAACATGTGCTTAAAATGGTACTTATAAGTTTTTTATCAACCGATCCTTCTCGTTGCTATCAGAAACTTCTCTCCACCCACTCCTCTGCCAATGTCCATTACCTGTACGAGCTTATCTATGGTCACAGATTTATCTGCTCTTATGATAACTATCTTCTCCTCGCTCTCCTTTATAAGAACCCCCAGCCTTGTTGAGAGTTCTCTAAGGGTTATCTCGTCATCGTTCAAGAATAGTCGCCCTTCGGAGGTTATGGTCACCTGTATATCTTTTCTTGAGACCACGTCACTGGTGAATGCTCGAGGGAGTTTGACTCTAATACCGGGTTCAAGCACGTATGTAGATGTAAGCAAGAAAAATATAAGCAAGAGCAGAATGATATCGGCAAGAGATACGGGAGAAAAAGCAGATAACCTTTTATGGTGCATTTCAATGTTCATAAGACCCCCCGTAAAAATTTATAATATTTATCATTTGTATAAAAGAACCACTCGAGGATTTGTAAGTGCTTATTATATCATCAGGACTGGGAGATTATGTCAGATATCTCATCTGTGGTAGTTGCGATCTCTTCCTTTACGCCTTGAACCCTTCCCACCAAATAGTTATAGAATATATAAGCTAATATCCCGACTCCAAGACCGGTGGCTGTGGTTATAAGTGCCTCCCATATACCACCTGCCAGTACAGACGCATTAACATTTCCACCAAGACGTTCTACTTGCATAAACGCCCTTATCATCCCGGTTACAGTTCCAAGAAATCCAAGAAGCGGAGTGACTCCGGCAACTGTGGCAAGACCAGTGAGGTATCTCTCATACGATAAAAACTCTCTCCTTGCAACAGTCTCCATCGCCTTCTGTCTTTCCTGTTCCGCCTTTAGACCGGCATATATAATTCTTGTAATTGACGTATTGGCTTTGTAACAGATTTTGATTGCAGACTCTATATCTCCGTCCTTCAACCTCGACTTACATCTATCTATCACTTCCCTTGGTGTTTTTGTCTTACGGTAGTAGATAAATCTCTCGACTATTATAGTAATACCGATAATAGATGCTATCGCTATTGGTATCATCATATATCCGCCTTTAACCAGAATCTCGAACAGATTCATGTTCCCCTCCCGTTAAATTTTTTCCGTTTATTGATTCTTTGTCAACAACCACTCCATTATAAACTCATCTAAATCCCCGTCCATTACCCTATCAACGTCACTGGTCCTCAGCTCAGTTCTGTGGTCTTTTATAAGTTTGTATGGATGAAATACATAAGAACGTATCTCTCTTCCCCAGCCAATTTCTGTCTTTTTCTTCTCCAGCTTCTGTAATTTCTCCCTCTCTTCTTCTTTTTTCATCTCATAGAGCTTTGAACGCAGAACCTTCAGGGCATTTACCCTGTTTTGATATTGTGAACGTTCACTCTGGCAGGTAACGACTATCCCGGTCGGAATATGAGTAATCCTCACGGCTGTATTTAATTTATTGACATTCTGGCCGCCAGGTCCCGATGAACGAAATGTGCCCATCCGCAATTCGCTGTCCTTTATTTCAAACTCTTTTGTGTCTTCAACTACAGGATATACGAAACAGGATGCAAATGAGGTGTGTCTTCTTGCCCCAGAGTCGAATGGTGATATACGAACAAGTCTGTGAATACCTATTTCGGGCTTTAGATATCCATAAGCATATCTGCCCTTAACTTCTATTGTGACATCTTTGATACCGGCCACATCACCGGGTTCGAGGTCGAGTATGTTCGATGAGAAGTTGCGTCTTTCAACCCATCTTAGATACATACGAAGGAGCATCTCCGCCCAATCACACGCCTCTGTTCCACCTGCCCCAGGGTGAATGCTGAGGATGGCATCCTTCTTATCATCCTTGTCATCGAGTATAAATTGGATTTCTAATTCATCCAATCTTTTTTTGAGAGAGTCGATCTCCTCTGTTATGTCCTCGACTTCTCCCATAAGTTGGTAGAGCTCTTTGGTATCGCTTATTTCATTCCTTAGGTCTTCGTAACGGGATAGAGTATTTTTTGTATCTGATAATTCCTTGGTGATCTCCTGCGCCCTTATGTTATCGTCCCAAAAGCCTGGTTTTGCGATCTCTTCTTCGAGTTGAGAGGATGTATCCTTCAATTTACCTACCTCAAAGAAACCTCCCGAGTTTTTCTACACGCTCTTTTAGTATGTCAATATCACTCATGATACCCCCTTTAATTTGTCTTACTATTGTCAAAAATCTAACCACAGACCTGCCTGCCCTGCCTACCGGCAGGCAGGGAACACAGAGAATACAGAGAGATAAATTCAAAATTACTAATTAGCAATGCATAATTATAAACCTACGA
>CAZRTU010000311.1:0-2511 GCA_964603075.1 uncultured bacterium | reverse complement strand
CGCTACTTGAGTTTACATAATGTTCTGCTATGCAGTCATAGTCAAAAGCACCCGTCCAGCAGCCTATCGAATAGAGTATCCCAAGTCTATCACCATTTATCAAGCCGTCCATATCCCAGTTCCTGAGCCAGCCTGGATACATTGCAATAACATCGATCCAGCCATGCCCTGTATGGTTCAAGAGATGCTTGCCCTGATTTATTGAATATATTACAGTATCTGAACTTCCGTTCCCGTCACTTTCATAGAGCTTGGATACATTGATGTTGGATGGTATGACCTCTCTATGGATCATGTCTTTATGTACGGCACCGTCAGTTATCGGATCGTCCCACATTATCATGGCAAAGAAAAGTGCCTCTGTCAGGTAGTCTTCAGGAGGTGTCTTCTCATATCTCAATAATTTTCTAATAAAGTTCTGAGCCTCTGGGATGCTGTTTACCGATGTCCTCCCAACGAATACGTCTGGCATCATATCCACAGAGTCCTCTAACTCTCCGAAGACGCTATCCCCATCAAAGTCCCAATCACCATCCAAGTCTGAGTAATAGAGGTCACAGGGTATACTATCCTCGTCAGGGTGTCCGTCTGCACCACATTCAAATGCGTACGCCAACCTTGGTGGTACTATGTCAGAATCACCACCCAGAAGTACCCATACCACCCCCGAGTCCTGGTTTTGACTCTTTATGAACTCTCTAATCTTCTCCTGATTGTCCCTTCCCTGAAATGAAGTGTATATATCCTGTGTGGTAAAGATTCTGGCAGGTATGCCCTTCTGGGTCTTCCATTCCGCCAGTGGTTCGAAATAGGGTGCAAGATAGTCATTAGTTATTATGAGATATTCGTAGCCTCCCTCCAGAGATTTGCAGATCTCCTTTTGAATTATGCCCCCTTTGATTAAAGACACATCACCCTCTATCTCTATCTCCTGATATAGAGTAAGGACTCTATCATGAGGTCTGTACTGAATTGGGTATACCAGAATAGATTCAAACCTCTCACCCATGACATAACCGCTCTTGGCTCTATCTACTCCTTTACCAGGATACTCATCATTCGAGCCGTAAACACCCCTGTCAGGCTCCACTAATGCGGGATTGCTCTCAGACAGTATGGCTGGCGGTTGAAGTGGAATTATATCGGACTCACCGAGTAAAATGGGGTTCTTATAGGTCACTCTTATCTCTCCTGTACCCGTAGTTTTGAGGTGAACTATATATCCCGGGATAGCAGGTCTGCCTTCATCCACACCAAGGCAACCCCCTCTGGTCAGGGAGACTCTGCCATCATCCACCCGAACATCAAGGGGGGTAAAGCTTAGATGTTCAACGGTCAGGATGCTGATTATAAGCAGGATACCCATAGTTTTTTATTATATATCCAAAAAGACCAAATGTCAAGTAAAAAACTGAACTCGACTGGCTCCAGAGATTAATACCCCTTGACACTCCACAGATTATATGGTATAATCAGTCATACCACTTAATAGGAGACATCCCTTGAGATACCAGGACGCAGTCACATATATATACTCTTTCGTAGACTATGAGAAGCTAACCTCACCGTCTTATTCCAAAAAGGAGCGAAGCCCTGCCAGGTTCAAAAGATTCTTGGTTGAGATAGGCGCTCCAGAAGAGGGCTTTTCAGCCATCCATATTACGGGAACCAAAGGTAAGGGATCGGTCGCCGTGATGCTTACCAATATATTCAAGGAGGCGGGTCTGTGCGTGGGAACCTACACCTCTCCGCATCTTGTTGATGTCAGAGAGCGTATAATGCTGAACGGCGAACTTATAGAAAGAGAGGAATTTGCAGAGCTGTTCAATCAAATACTGCCCTCTTTAGAGAAAAGGAAAAAAGAGAAATCGTACAGAACCGTATTCGAAATACTAACCGCTATTGCCCTCCTCTACTTCAAGAAAAAGAGGGTGGATATTGGGGTGGTCGAGGTGGGTCTGGGTGGTAGATTGGATGCAACAAATATATTTAAAAAAAGCACGGCAGTGATAACGAACATATCGCTCGACCACACAAGAGTGCTTGGCAATACACTCTATGAGATAGCAGAAGATAAATCTGAAATAATTAAAGAAAATTCCCTCGTAGTCTCATCCCCTCAAAATGCTCAGGTTCTGGAAATTTTAAAGAGGAAGGCGCTCCAGAGGAAGTGTAAATTCATCTACTCCGGCGATTACTTATATAATATCAAATACAGAGATGAGTCATCTACCACCTTCGATCTAAGAACAAATGGGACTCACTTTAGAGAACTGAGGCTCGCACTACCTGGAACCTATCAGGTAGAAAATGCCCTCACAGCAATAGCTGCCATAGAGGGGTTAAGACAGAGGGATGAACGCTTCTCAAAAATATTAAATGAAGAATCCCTGCGGAAAGGTCTCGGGTCGGTCAAATGGAGAGGCAGGCTCGAGACACTCAGGCGATTCCCATACCTTTTGGTTGATGGGGCTCACAATCTCTACTCCATGGAGGTCCTCTCAAGGGAGA
>CAZRTU010000310.1:0-2512 GCA_964603075.1 uncultured bacterium | reverse complement strand
AGGGAGAATTACTTGTAGTTGCTGAGAGAGAGATAATCAGAGCAGACCTAACATCGAGCCTGGAAGTTGTACAGGCTGACGAGATTGAGACCATGCCTGTAGAGAGTTTCCAGGACATTCTGGGTCTTCAGGTGGGTGTTGTACAAGGACACATCAGGGGAGGAAGATCAGGAGAAGTAGCCTTCCTCATTGACGGAATATCTATAACAGATGGGTATTCAGGCACTATAGCTGTAGAAATCGAGAATGCATCCATTCAGGAACTGCAGGTTGTCAGCGGCACATTCAACGCAGAGTACGGTCAGGCAATGTCAGGGATAGTAAACATCGTTACAAAAGAGGGAGGCAAAGATTACTCCGGTGAATTCAAGACCTGGGTGGGAGACTACGTAACGAACGATGATAAGTACACGGGCCTGGATAATCTAAACCCCATCCAGAATAAAAACTTTGAAGCCTCACTTTCAGGACCGTTCCCCTACCTTAAGAAAAAGCTGACGTTCTTTCTTACAGGAAGATACTACTACAGTGATGGTTGGCTCTATGGCATAAAACAATATACCCCACAGGGAGATTCTGGAGATAATAAACCTGTTCCGATGAATTTCTTCAATAAGATCTTCCTTAACGGCAAGTTGACCTTTCAGATAAAGAACAACATGAAACTCAATTATGCATACTTCATAGATAAAGTAAAATATAAGACCTACGACCATTATTTTAAATACAATCCAGATGGTGATCTCAAAAGATTCGCATCAGGCCAAAATCATCAAATAACCTTTACTCACATGATAACACCGAAGACTTTCTATACAATAAATGCTGCAAGGTTTTACTCTGACTACAAACACTACCTATATGAAGATTCTCTTGATACGAGATACGTCCATCCAGATTCTCTCTCTGCACCAGCTTATGCCTTTACAGATGGCGGCACTAACATGGAACATTTCAAAAGGTGGACAAAAACCACTACCGCAAAATTTGATATCTCATCGCAGGTAAATCGTTCTCATGAGATAAAGGCGGGAATAGAATCAAGATTCTATCACCTCTTCGCACATTATTTTGAAATTATACCAAAGAGTTCGGAAGCGGGTGAAATTGTTCCATTCGAGCCTTCCATCCCAGTACCTACCTCGATACTCACCAGCAAGTTCAACAAACAGCCATACGAATTATCATGCTATGTCCAGGATAAGATTGAACTAAAAGACATGATAGTTAATGTTGGACTCCGATTCGACTATTTTGAGCCGGATGGTGTAGTTCTCGCGGATCCAACAGACCCGAATATACAGGATCCATGGAAACAAGAACATAAAGACTTGACTCTCGAGGAAAGGGAGGAAATCTGGTGGAAGAGGGCAAAACCGAAATACCAGATTAGTCCAAGGCTTGGTGTGGCTTATCCTATCACAGACAGAGGAACCATACACTTTTCATACGGTCACTTCCTGCAGATTCCCTCTTTTGAGTACCTCTATACAAATCCCGAGTTCGAGGTTCCAAAGACCTCGGGGATAAATACAATTCTTGGTAACGCTGACCTCGATGCACAACGTACTGCTATGTACGAGGTCGGGCTCCAACAGGCTTTTACCGATGATATCGCCATAGATGTTACTCTCTATTACCGTGATATAAGGGACTGGGTGGGGACATCCCCCCAGATAAATACGGTGGTCCCAGGGACTGCATACGTTAAATTTATCAACAAAGATTATGCAAATGTCAGAGGGGTAACCGTATCCTTTGACAAATTCAGAATCGGAGAATCGGATAAATTCGGACTAAGTCTTGATTACACATACCAGATTGCCGAAGGTACATCCTCAAATCCAGAAGATGCCTTCTGGGATGCAATAGCAGGGATGGCACCAAGGATACAGGTTATACCTCTTGACTGGGACCAAACACATACAGCCAACCTCACAATTCTCTACGGCGATGCTGGACTCATATTTAGATATGGTTCTGGGCTTCCGTATACTCCAAGAATCATTCAGGGTACAAGAATTGGGAGGTCTCTGGCAACTGGCTTGAGAGAGAACAGCGAAACAAGACCATCAACCTTTAGCGTTGATTTCAACTATAAACATAAGATTGAAATCGGCAGAGCAACTGTCTCATTTATCATAAGAATCTTAAATCTATTTGATACAAGAAATGAGGAATGGGTATTTGAAGATACAGGAAGGGCAACCTATACACTGGAAGAGCGAATCGCAGGTGCAGATGCCTCTCCGGATTGGTTTATAAGACCAGATTTCTACTCTCAGCCAAGACAGGTTCAACTTGGAGTCTCGCTAAAATTCTGATAAAAATCAAATGATAACAGCAGACCAAGGACAGATGACTTAAGACACGTGTCTTCCGATAGGCAGGTAAGACTGAAAAATAAAAGGTCTATGGTCTCTTGTCTTATGTCCAGAGTTTTTCTTTTTGATTTTTAATATTTAATATTACTTCGGGGGGTCATATGAAAAAATTTCTAACTTTTGGTTCC
>CAZRTU010000309.1:0-2517 GCA_964603075.1 uncultured bacterium | reverse complement strand
AGGTACCGGCAGTGAGGCTGAAGCAGCATGATAAGATGTTTATCGGTTCTTTTGTGCCCTCTTTCTTGGCATTCTGGGAAGGACATCTCAAATGCTATAGGCTCTCTCCGGAAGGAACTATACCTGTTGATTCTCTTGGTGTTCCAACCGAAGCGCCTCTCTGGGATGCGGGTGAAGTACTCCAATCTACTTCGAGCAGTGCAAGGACAATATACACCGAGATGGGGGGTAGTCTTGTTCCATTTATACCCCACCTGATACCGGCAGAGACGTTAGGTGTCCATGCAGATAGCGTAGATGAACTGGTTAACTGGGTAAGAGGTGATAATGGCATGGACTGGAAACTCGGTGACATATATCATTCTGAGCCGGTAGCAATTACCAACCCAAATCCGTACTATTTTGAAGAAGGCTATAACGAATTCAAAAGAACATATGCGAATAGGGATCGAGTGATACTCGCCGGTTCAAACGCCGGTATGCTCCATGCATTTGAGGCTGGAATTTACAGTGCGGGGACCGATTCATTCACCGACGGTACAGGAGAGGAGAAATGGGCATTCATACCTAAGAACCTTTTGCCTTACCTTAAGGATACGAGAAACTCTCATAGATATATGGTCGATGGTTCCCCAAGCGTTGCAGATGTCTGGATTCCATCAAGTTCTGATGACTCTACCAAGGATGCTGATGAGTGGAGAACCATACTCGTTTGTGGTGAAAGAGGAGGGGGAGATCATTACTTCTCACTTGATATCACAGACACATATAACCCGACCTTTATGTGGGATTTTACAGATACAGTTATAGGAGAAAGCTGGTCAGGAGCATTGATAAGCAAGGTTAAGATACCGAAAGATAAGTGGATAGCCGTATTTGGTGGCGGATATGATCCAGATGACATTAATGGCGATGCATTATTTATGATTGACATCACTAATGGGAATGTTATCAAGAAATTTGACAGCAGCGACCACTCAGATCTGATCTATTCTATGCCTTCAAGCGCCACAGGCCTTGATTTACCCCCTTTAGAGATGGATACTTATCTGGACAGGGCATACATAGGAGATGTTGGCGGTCAGATGTGGAAATTCGATGTGAGTAATTTAAATGTATCGTCCTGGACTGCCAGTGTTATCTTTGCTGCTCCTTCTGGCAATCCGATATTCTATCCACCAGCTCTGGCATATGATAATCTGGATAATCTCTGGTGTTTCTTTGGAACAGGAGATAGAGAAAACCCACGAGATGATGCCATTCAGAACAGGTATTATGGGATAATCGATAAGGGGATTACACTTAACGAGGCAAATATCAAAGACATAACTAATGGTCCGCACGAGCCCTATACGAATGGCTGGTATATAAAGTTAGAGAAAGGGGAGAAGACGCTTGCTGGTTCAGTTGTCCTGGCTGGAACCGTTTTCTTTACAACCTATATGCCAATGGCATTAGATGACCCCTGCTCGATTACAGGTATGGCGAGGTTATACAGGGTCAATTTTATGAGTGGCGCATATGAGGTTGATACTATAGGTACTTCTCTTCCCACAACACCGCAGTTAACAATATCAGCAGAAGGAGGTATCACTGTAATGATATCCCTGGCAGAGGGTGAAATATTCAGTCAAAGCTACCCAGGTGAGGCTCCAATGAAAGAGATAATACACTGGAGAGAGATACGACCTTAGAATTTATTGTATAAGGATCTAACACTAAAGTATAGATTATTGAGCATAGGATCAGTAGATAGAGTCTTTGAGTCAATCCCGTCTGTCCTGTTTGTCAATTGTATGACCGAGGTTTTTAGCTTGCTGTGCTGAAGCCTCGGTTATATTTTAGAATAACTACTAACCACCTTTCTAATTTCAAGTTTTGATACAGTGAAAAATAATATGAAAGAATATGAAAGAAACCAAAGAGGACACAGAATATCTTTGAGGTAGAAAATTAAGAAAAAATACAAAACCTCTGTGCTCTCTCCTATCGGACCCAAAGTTTACCAGAGGTGAGCTACAAGCAAGAAAAACGCTGATAGAGAAATTGAGTACACAGAGAATAAATAAATATTATCTCTCTGTGTTCCCTGTGGTTAATTTTTTTGACAATACTTGAATCTCTAATAAGAGGTCTTATGAATAGAGTTATTATTTTTATCCTGCATTCCCTTTTAGTTTCTTCGCTAGAGGCATATGAATGGGTTCAAACAGACTGGTCGGGTGGTAGCGGAGCAGCATTCTGGGGGGACTCGACCAAATACTATACAGGTTCTCTTAATGGTAAGAGAACTCCAGGTACGCTGACCCTTGACATTCCATCAAACAACTGGGAGATTATGGGAAATCCTGGTGGTTCAAGGCATGTCTGGGCTTTGTTATCCAATGGGGACAGAATCTACGCAGGAGTGGATAAATACCCTGCAACCTTTACGGGAAAAGTTTTATTTTCAGATGAAAACCGCAATACATGGACTGATGGAGGGAGTTTAGGATCATCAGAATTAGTGCGCACACT
>CAZRTU010000308.1:0-2527 GCA_964603075.1 uncultured bacterium | reverse complement strand
CAGCCTCATATTGATTTTTACATTAACACGAGAGATCAGCGTTGTTACAAAGTAGGAGGGCGTAATGGAGAGGGCAAAAGGAGCGAGATGGGACCTGACCTTTTTATACGACTCACTCAAGGATAAGAGGATTATAGAGGACCTGAAGAAGGCAAAAAAACTTGCAGAGGATTTCGAAAAGGAGTATAGAGGTAAGATTGCCGAAGAAAAGGTAACGCCCAAGCTTCTAAGCAAGGCACTAAGGGATATGGAAAACATCCATGCGCTTATTATAAAACCCCGCTCTTTCAGCCGCCTTCGTTTCTCAGAGGACAGTGGAAATACTGAGGCACAGAGCGTTCTGTTAAATATTAGAAAAGAAGGGACTGAGATTACGAACAAGATTGTATTCTTTAATCTCGAGCTTCTGGATATACCGGATGAGGTATTTAAGGCACTTATTGAGTCTGATGAGTTGAGGCAATATAAATACTGGTTATTGAATCAAAGAAAATGGAAGCCTTACAAACTTTCCGAAAAGGAAGAGCAGATTATCAATATGAAAGATGTAACCGGGAAAAGTGCCAATATACAGTTGTATGACGAGTATTCAACGCACTTTGAATTCTCTATGGAGATAGAGGGGAAGGTGAAAAAGTTGACCGAAAGTGAGGTTACAGCCTACTTCAGTAATGAGGAACGTGGTTTACGTGAGAGAGCATTTGATTCCTTCTTTGATGTTTATAATAAGAGTTCTCTTGTTATAGCCTCTATACTTAATACTCTGATTACAGATCACCACCTTGAATGCCAGAGGAGAGGGATAAAGGATATAATGGAGACTGCATATATCCGCGATAATGTATCAAAAGAATTGATTGATACATTGATATGCGTGGTAAAAGATCACTATCCACTCGTTCAGAGATATTATAGACTGAAGGCAAAACTTTTAGGACTCAAGCAACTGGAAGGATTTGACCGACTGGCGCCAGTAGGCAAGGAGATAAAAGTTTCCTTTAAGGAGGGAAAGGAGATGGTTTTGGATGCCTCCATGGGATTCGATGAGGGGTTCGGTCGTAGGGTAAAAAGATTCTTTGATGAGAAATGGATTGACGCGGAGGTAAGACCCAGGAAAGATTCGGGTGCATTTTGTGCTGGCATTCTTCCAGGGACGCATCCAGTGATTCTGACAAACTACAGTGACAGGATAGAAGATGTATTTACACTTGCACACGAATTGGGCCACGGAGTCCATGATCTCTACTCGGGCGAGAAGCAGAGGCTACTTACCTATTATCCGCCTCTTGTACTTGCTGAGACAGCATCGATCTTCGGTGAGATGTTGCTTACAGACAAACTGGCAGATGAGGCAAAGACCGACGAGGTAAAGAAGAAGGTTATATCAAGATTGTTGGAAGATATCTTTAATAGTGTATCAAGGCAGGTAATGTATGTCTTATTTGAAAAGGAGGCTCACAGGGTTTCCAAGAACGAGAAGCTCTCAAAGGAGGCGATGAGCAAGCTTTGGGGAAAATTTGAAGGAGAGCTTTATGGAGATTCTATCAATCCCCATCCCAAGCAGCACTATTACTGGGCAAGGATAAGTCACTTCATATTTACACATTTTTACTGTTATGCATATGCCTTTGGTCAACTCTTCGTTCTCGGGCTTTACCAGCAGTATCGTGAGAGAGGAAAGAAATTCATACCCGTATATAAGGAGCTCCTGGAGGCAGGCGGACAGTTCCCACCTGTTATAGTGGGTAAGAAAGTGGGGATCGACCTGGAAAAACCCGATTTCTGGGCGGGTGGATTTGATTATGTAAGAGGACTGATTGACGAGTTGGAGAGGCTGGTGTGATGAAGAAAGAATTTGACTCTAAGGACATAACATCTAACAGCACAGGTTGAGGTTACTCGTAAGATGGCGGTAAACACAGAGCAAGAAATTTCTCTTACGAGGTATGTCGGACAATACTGTAATAATATTCTAAGGTACAATAGCAAAAAATACTACGTTTGAGACCGTTCTTCCCATGATCTCTGGTGGTAGAAGACTGGGGTTTTTCTTGTTGCCTTAAGGCTGCTTTTCCGCAGATGCGGTCTCTTGAGTCAAGGGAGAAGTGTGGGGGGTACATATGAGTAATTCTGAACAACGAAACGTCTTTGGGCTTTACTGGAAGGACAAAAGGACAGAAGTTGAGAAGGTGAATTTACCATTTCAAACTGTTGAGACAGTAAATGCTCCGAAAGAAAGAGGACTGTGGGCTGAACAACTGCCTAAGTGGTGGCCTGAAGGGTGGAAAAATAAACTTGTCTGGGGTGATAACAAATACATTACGTCCTCTTTACTGAATGAATTTGCTGGTGAAATAAATCTTATTTATATAGACCCTCCTTTTGCTACAGGTGCTGATTTTAGCATAAATATTAAACTCGGTGATTTGGAATGGACCAAAGAAGCATCGGTTATTGAGGAAAAAGCTTACCGTGATACCTGGGGGAAAGGATTAGACTCGTATTTGCAGATGCTTTATGACAGACT
>CAZRTU010000307.1:0-2544 GCA_964603075.1 uncultured bacterium | reverse complement strand
AGGTTCATATGGTTGGGGGAGCAGGATGCTGGAGACGATAAAAGGGATGCTAAGCAGCCTTAAATTCGAGATGCTTTCCACTGTTATAACAAAAGGCTATCCCAGGATAGAGGATTTGGAGGCACTTGACAAGCTGTCAGATGAGATCAAAAAAAGTCATGGGCAGATGAAATAGAAAGGAGGAGGTGTGAGCGTATTTAATGCAAGTGAGATATTTCAATTTGCGATAAGGATCGAGGAGATGGGAGAGAAGTTTTACGGTAAGATGGCTCAGGAGTTGAAAGCCCCCAATGCCCAAAAACTTTTCGACTATCTCGCAAAAGAAGAGACAAAGCATAAAAAAACATTTACCGAGATGTTGTCCAAGATTGAGAAATACGAGCCCCCAGAGAGTTATCCAGGTGAATACTTTGAATACCTTCGTTCGTATGTGGATGATATAATCTTCTCCTATAAAAAAATTGAGAAGGAGATATCCAAGATAACAGATGCAGCGAGGGCTTTGGAGTTTGGTATTCAGATAGAGCTCGATTCGATTCTTTACTATCTTGAGATGAAGAATTTCGTACCAGATAGGCAGCATGATATCATAGATAGGATTATAGAGGAGGAAAGAAGGCACTACCTTAAACTCAAGAAATTCAAGAAAAATTAGAAATAAAGGAGGGATATTATGACTAAAAGATTAGAGGTATATAAATGCGAGATCTGTGGTAACATAGTAGAGGTTTTACATGAAGGTGCGGGAGAACTTGTGTGCTGTGGCGAACCCATGAAACTCCTTGAAGAGAAATCAGAGGAGGAGGGTTTACAGGAAAAGCATGTACCGGTGATAGAGAAGAAGGATGGAAGCGTGAAGGTTAAGATCGGGTCGATACCCCATCCGATGGAGGAGAAGCATTTCATAGAGTGGGTTCAGGTTATAACAAAAGATGGGGCGATGAGGAAGTTTCTAAAGCCCGGTATCAATCCAGAGGCAGAATTTGATTGCATCGATGGAATAGTATCTGTGAGAGAATACTGCAATATACACGGGTTATGGATAAATATCTTGTAGTAGCTTTACCATGGAAGCCTTCTGAATAAAGAAATCGGCTATTCGAATTGAACTGCCTTGCTCCGAAATGTATTATCCGAGTAATCGTAACGTTAAAACGGGAGATCTCGATGGATATTGGTATATATACTCTGGAGGACCTTATTCTGACTGCGATGAAGAGCGAGATAGAGAGTAAGGAGGTATATTCTGTCTTAAAAGATAGGGTAGAGAATTTCATGTTGAAAGATAGATTTACATTCCTTGCAGGAGAGGAGGAAAAACATAGAGCCTTTTTTGAGTGGCTCTACCGAAAAAGTTTCCCTGGCAAGGAGTTTGGTCTACCCGAGAAGAGTCCTGTCCCGATGCCAAAAGTCGATATAAGAAATGAGAAAGCGTCCGTGAGCGACATAATTCAGAGTGCAATGGAGGCAGAGAAGGCAGCCTATGATTTTTACTTGGACATGTCCAAGAGATTCGAAGATAACCCAAAGATACAGAAGATGCTTATATATATTGCCAGCATGGAGATGGGACATTACAGAATTCTTGAGGTAGAAAGGGACAATGCAAAGAGATTCGAGGACTTTGACGTTGAGTGGCCCATGATGCACATTGGACCATAAATCTATAGTGAGCTTTAAGAAAAGGTTTATTCTAAAATACCATTAAATGAGGTGGCTTGTTGATGAAGGAGAAGAAGAAAATAAAGGTTTACTCTACTCCTAACTGTCCTTACTGCGCTATGACGAAAAACTTCCTCAGGGAAAAGGGTATTGATTTCGAAGATATAGATGTCTCCAAAGACCATGAAACCGCGAAGAGGATCGTAGAGAAATCGGGTCATATGGGAGTACCACAGATAGAGATAAACGATAAGATTATCATTGGTTTTGATAGAGAGGCTATAGAAAGAGAACTGCAGAATATGTGAGAGGCGTGCGTCAATTTTAATTTTAGCATTTTAGCTAAAAAGGAGGTATAATATGGGAACAAAAGGAAGAGAAATCGTCGGTATGGATGTGGGTAAGCTCGTCGATCTGCTGAATAAGGCTCTCTCAGATGAATGGCTTGCTTACTATCAATACTGGATAGGAGCGAAGATAGTGGTTGGCACGATGAGAGGGATAGTAGTGGCGGAGCTCGAAGAACACGCTGCCGATGAACTCAGACATGCAGGCATGCTCGTTGACAGGATCCAGCAACTCGGCGGAACTCTCATCCTGAAGCCAGAAGATTGGTACAAGATGACCAACTGTGGTTATGACGCCCCAGAGGATCCATCTGTGAAACCCATAGTCGAGCAAAATATAAAGGGCGAACAGTGTGCGATTGAAGTCTATAAGAAGTTGGTCGATCTTACCAGAGACAAGGATCCGATTACATACAACATTGTACTAGAGATACTTACTGATGAAGTCGAACACGAAGATGACCTGCAGACAATACTCGAGGACCTGGAGAAGACGCCGAGGTAAGAGATTCCTTATATGAATCAAATAGGGATA
>CAZRTU010000306.1:0-2554 GCA_964603075.1 uncultured bacterium | reverse complement strand
GTTTAAAAGGTAAAATTCTGCTTCTCCTGACTGAAATCTTCAATTTACATACATACTTTTTTAATGATAAAACGGGGGGTATAATTATGAGGATAAAGATAGATGAAGAGCTGTGCACTGGTTGTGCCCTTTGTGCAGAAACATGCCCTAACCTCTTCGAAATGACCGATGATGGTCTGGCTAAGGTCCTCGTGGATGAGGTTCCACCAGAAGAAGAGGATTGTGCCGAAGAAGCGACGGATAACTGTGCATCTGAGGCAATAATTATAGAAGAGTGATCCTACGGCTATCAAAATAGAAATCAGCTCATTGATAAAAGCCGGGGAGGTATATTACCCTGAACTTAAGGGGAATGTATTTCCCTGGCTGTCTTTTTCTTATTATGAAGAATAAGTGGCTCAATATAGCAAGGGTGGTTATCTCTATACTTCTTCTCCTGCTACTCTTCTATAAGATAGACTTCAAGGATATAATACCTCTAATCGGGTCTGCGTCAATCCCATTCCTTTTACTTTCCTTTACAGGATACATAACGCTTATCCTGTTCTCAACGGCAAGGTGGTGGTGGTTATTAAGGGTACAGGGTATAAGACTCTCCTTTCTAAGGGTCTTCGGCTACTATTTTGTTGGAATGTTCTTCAACAATTTCCTTCCCCCCACCATAGGAGGAGGCACAGTAAGGGCAATGCTTGCAGGAAGAGACACAAGGAAGAATAAAGAAACCTTCGCCTCTATGACATGTGAACTCCTGCTCGGACTTATCGGACTACTGGTATTCGTGACATTACTACTTCTCTTCTACCTCGCCAAAAGGGAGGGAAGAATACTCTTTATTATATTCCTATCAGGTAGTATAGTATTAATAATCCTCTACTATCTATTTCTTTCTCCCCGTATTATCAAGGTTCTGGAAAGACACATAAAGAAAATCAAGTTCCTGCAAATAGGCGAAAGGTTGTTTAATTTTTACGTAGCGCTGAGTATCTACAGGGACAAGAAGAGGGCAGTCTTGCTGGGTATTCTACTCTCCTTTGGTGTCCAGACTGCGATAGGCGTACAAAACTTCTTCATAGCCAGAGCACTGCACCTCGACATTGGTCTGTTTCCCTGCATACTATTTCCTTCGATAATAAGTATCATAATTATGGTACCTTCCATCGGTGGGTTGGGTGTAAGGGAGGCCTCTTATGTATACTTCTTCAATATGCTCGGTATATCTAACGAGGCTTCATTTTCTCTATCTATACTCTTTTATCTGGTTAGTGTTGTGGGGAGTTTGCCGGGAGCACTTGTATTTCCACTAATGAAGAGGTTTAAAAGAGAGGATAGGCAGTTATGAGTAAATCCTTACCAATTCTTCTCACACTCTCATATCTTATCCTGAAAGAATCTTCAAGCTTACTAATACCAAGGTCACCTATAAAAGATACGCCGCCATCACCCAAGATCCTGTTCCCTATAAACAGATAGAATTTATCAACAAGCCCCTCTTTCAAAAATGAGGTAAATACCTCTCTGCCGCCTTCAACGAGCAGGCTGGTTATATCCTTCTCTCCCGCCTTTTGGACAAGATCCTTAAGATCGACCTTTCCTCTTTTGTCTCTTTTTAAATGCCATACCTCTGCTCTTATATTCCTATCTCTGGATATAGTAGTGGCAACTATACAGTCATCTCCGAGGATCTTGGCATTTTCGGGGATAGAGAGCTTTGAGTCTAGAACTATTCTCTTTGGGTTTTTACCTTCCACCAATCTTGTAGTAAGTAGGGGGTTATCGACCTTTACTGTATTTAGACCAACCAAGACTGCGTCGACCGTTGAACGAAGCTTGTGAACGAGAGTTCTCGAGCTCGTATCGGTTATCCAGCGAGATTTGCAGTTGTGGGTGGCGATCTTTCCATCCAGTGTAATTGCCGCCTTCAGAATGATAAATGGTTGTTTGATTACTATAAATTTGTTGTAAGCCTCATTCAACTGCATCGCATCACTTCGACACAATCCCACCTCAACCTCGATGCCCTCCTGTTGCAATCTTCTTACCCCATTACCGTATACTATTGGATTGGGGTCGAGAGCCGCAACATAAACCTTTCTTATGCCTGCCTTGATTATCTTATCCACACAGGGTGATGTCTTACCATAGTGCACACAGGGCTCCAAGGTAACGAAAAGCATACTCCCAGATGCCTCATCTCCAGCATCTTCTATAGCAATTGCCTCTGCATGCGGCTCCCCCTTCCTCTTATGATAGCCCTTGCCGACCATCTTTCCCCTTTTAATGAGGAGGGCGCCGACCATTGGATTGGGAGATGTAGAACCCATTCCCTTTCTCGCCAGCCTCAGTGCATATCGCATATATTTAAGAAGCTCTCTTTGGATCATGAGCCTTCGATGTGGCTTTCTTTGAGAGAGGTGCGCCGAATCCAAGTATCTTGATATCACCTCCCTGATTAGACAAGATATCCCCTAGTGTCCTTGGATGCAGTGTGTTAACTAATTTCTTCGTTATCTCAGAAATCGAGATTGCATCCTGTAGCGCCCTGTGAGTCGGTAGG
>CAZRTU010000305.1:0-2560 GCA_964603075.1 uncultured bacterium | reverse complement strand
TTGGGTTTGTTGAGTTTATTGAGCTGTATAAGAAATGTGACAGTCGGAGGAGAGAAAGGAGAGAAAAGAGAAAAGAGAAAAGAGAAACGCGAAGAGAGAAGAGAGAGTAGGGCAAGGCTTTAGCCTTGCAGAGAAAAGGGAAGGGAGAAAGCAAAACTAGTGGTATCGTGGAATTAATCTAACATTGATTTGAATCTGTTTAAGCGAAGCATAAATCCGTTCACGTCATAGTTGGATTCCGAAAACGGGATATATGTTAGAATTCTTTATCTACCTTTGATATAATACACCTGCGTTTCCCAGATGGATCTGGAGGAATCGTGTCAACAACCTCCACTTTGATGTCAAAGTTTGTTCCTATCAGTTTTAGAAGTTGTCCTTTGATTTGCTTGATCGTCTCTTCAGAAAAGTTCTTGTCCGGTGCAATCTGAACAGTGACGCATCTGAGGCTTTCCTGAATGATTCTGAATTGACTGATTCCAGGAATAACTCCCATATTTTCAGCAAGAGCGGATGCAGTATAGAGCTTACCTCCTGGTAAGACAAACAGGTCATCAGTTCGTCCTTCAATGCTCTTTAGTAGAGGTAACCCTCGACCACACGGGCACTTTTCGTCACTTAGGATACCTACGTCACCTATATCATATCTTATGAATGGCATGGCGAAGGAATGGAGTGAAGTACATACTATTTTCCCCATCTCTCCGGGAGGAACCACTCTTCCATCTTTTATCAACTCCAACACAAGCGAATCACAGTTTATGTGATAACCGTTGTGCTCTGAACACTCCCAGGCTATGAGACCCAATTCAAAACAACCGTAGTAATCAAACAATTCTGTACCAAACGCAGATTCGATCATCTCCCGCGACTTAAAATCCAGAGTGGTACCCCCGACGATGATTAATCTGGGTCGTATGTCATCAATCCCCTTTTCTTTCATAAACCTGGCTAATACAAAGAGTTTTGGGGTTAATCCCTTTATAACATGCGGTCTGAGTTGTCTCAGGTCCTCGATTTGTTTTTCAAACATATCTCTATGTGAGATAACCTGCTTGTTCCAAATCCCAAGATTCTCAAACCAATACTTTGGTCTCGTGGGAAGTACGGCTTTAATGTATACGAAACGGTCCCATAGTCTTTGCCCGCATTCGATAGATGCTCTCACCTGCATAATGTTATAGAATTCAGTATCCTTGGCTGTAAAGAAAATTGATAAGGGAATACCAGTCGAACCAGATGTTCTGAGTTTTTTACACCTATTGGGGTTAATGCCTTTTGCAATGATCTCTTTTTGTTCCAATTTCTGGAGCTGCTCTTTAGTGGTGATTGGAATCTTTTGTAAGTCCTCCGCAGTCTTGATGTCTTCAGGTTTTACCCCAGCTGAGTCAAAGAGCCTGCGGTAATAGATTACATTTTCGTATGCATGCCTAATCATCCTCCTGAGCTTCTTTTGCTGTATCTCTTCGAGCTGCTCAGTTTGTAACCACTGCTGCCTTCTAAGGTTATATAGGTTGATGAGAGATGTAATAAACATACGTTTAATCCTTGTTTATCAGTATCTCCCTGGTATATTTTTTATTATAAGGTGTAAGCTCTTACAAGTCCTTCCTTCGCAATCCCTACCCGTCTCAGATTTCTTTTACTGAGGTCTCTACCAAAATTCGCTATTTATTATAGTCTTTTTAGCATACTCTATAGGGCTTTTAATGAGTTTCGGGATACTATCCGTCGCTATTTCGTTTACGATTGAAAAAGCGGAGCCTTTCCTGTTGATAGTTGCGTACATTCCTTCATACGGGCAGACGCATTTCATAAATGGGCAGGGCTTAGGGTGTTCATCGGTATGATATTGATTAGCGAGAAAGTTCCCGTATTTTTTCCACGAACTTACGCATCGAAATAGATTGCCTGAGGCATCCATAAAAAAGCTTTTCTTCCCCGCATAACAGAGTTTGCCAAAAAAGCTGGTTTCATTATGCAGTATTTTAATTTCTTCCTCATTGATTGGATTCCTACAAAATAGTTCTTTTTCGGTATCTGAGTAAGCATCAGGATATCTTCGAGCCTTATATCTCCCCCTATATATCTTTAACTCCGCTTCTATTCCGAACGATTTAAAATATTCCATATCCTTCTCTAATCGCGGTATCACAGAAGGATAGGTCACATACTCCATTGTAATGTTAATACCTTTATCTTGAAGGTATAAAAACTTCTTTATAAAATCATTTACCTTATTTCTTTTTTTCCTTTCGACGATATGTAATCCTGCCCTTACCCGAAGAATTTTTTCCGGAGGAACAGTATCTGCAAATTCATATGTATTTTCGGTAGAAAGATTGGTTATTACTCTAAGATAATGCTTATTTGTTAAGGATCTTGCCAGCTTGACAAACTGTGGATACAAAAATGGTTCGCCACCTGTTATGGTAATATGCCATGTTTTACCTGTATCATCAAAACATCTTGCTATGTGTTCCGGACTAAACTTTTTGTATTCAGGATGTTTTACCCGGGCTGTATAAGCGCAGCAATATTCGCATGTAAAATTGCAAAA
>CAZRTU010000304.1:0-2587 GCA_964603075.1 uncultured bacterium | reverse complement strand
TAGTTGAGCCTTTACGTAAAGCCCTGGAGGTAAAATTCAGCGGTAAATCAGCTCAGATAGAAGTTGGAGGACCTTTTATCGGCATAGAGATGCATAACAGCTCGCCACTCATAAATCGGATAAGTCTATTTTACCCTATTGCAAACAGCATCGACCTCAGCACAGATTACTGGCGCAGGAGTCAATTTCGGGTAATGTTCATGGGATTAAAAGTCGGAGACAAGAGCAAAGAATGGATTGGAGATGAACCATTTGAGTATACACTGACCCCTTATTCGGTTGCCTTTCAAAAGAGCGATGAAGAGAAAGCAGTTTACATCACATACGATTTCTGTAAAGACAAACCCGCGATGGTTGCCAGAATTGTATTCGAAAATACCTCTGCACAGTCGGAGGTTTTTGAAGTATATACGCACCTGGAGTTGTCTTTAAGAACATGCCATACGTATTCCCTTATAGACAAAGCCTGGACCGAGTATGGGGAGACTGGGTCCACCATTTATGCTAACTACGATAATCCCCAGACAGGAGATATTCAGATCTTTATTACCAATGTTTCTGAACAACCACTGAGCTTTACAACGGACGGTGAGGCGAATGGACTCCCTGGAACAGAAGATAACTGGTGGATGTACAAATCCTCTGAACTACCAGGAGATATCATTGATAAGGCTAACCAGTATCGTCCAGTTGCATCCTATGTGTACCGTAAAGAGCTTTTGCCGGGTCAGAAGATGTATATAACACAAATTATCGGTTCATGCAAACAGGGAGAGGGAAGGGAATTAGTAAAATATTTAAACAATAACTATGAAAGAGAGCTTGCTGATTATGAAGAATAAGTGCTTAATAAGGTATATAAAGAAGGTCTGATAGAGACTGAATATGGTTCTATTGATCACTCTGTCCGCTGGGCAAAGGCGATTTTAGCAACCAATAGCCATTATCTTGATGGGGAATTCGTTCCAATGCCCTGTCCAGCTGAGTACAATTTCTATTTTACACACGATGTTCTTCTAACAGACCTGTCTGCCGTGAATTTTGATATTGAGCGTGTGAGAAAGGATTTAGAATATATCATCAGACATGCTAACGAAGAGAAGGTTATACCTCATGCATATTACTGGAAGGACGAGCGCTACGTCACAGAGTTTGCCGGTTCTGATAATTGGAATCACTTCTGGTTTGTAATTCTCTCGGCAGCTTACCTGCGCCACTCTCATGATATTACAACAGTCGAAGCCCTTTATCCTTATATACAAAACAGCGTTAAACAGACATTGACCAACAAAAGGGACGACGACCTGATATGGGCTTACCGTCCCGATGGGTGGGACATTGGTTCGAGTTTCGGTCCCCGCTCTTATATGACCGTTCTCGCCATACGAGCACTTAAAGATTATATATACATATCTACATTCCTTGGCAAGGAGTTATCTGACATTCTCGAATACGAGAAACTGACAATAAGGATGAAGGAAAAGTTAGTTGAAAAATTGTGGAATGAGGACCTTGGATATCTGATAAATTATTATGCGGATGGTTCGCTTGACCCTCATATTTATATAGGTTCACTACTGGCTACGCATTTCAACTTGATCGACGATAGTAAAAAGAGAATTCTTGTTAATACAGCAAGGGAAAAGCTTCTTGACGAAAAGCTTGGTATATATAATGTCTTTCCAATGGACTTTCATCTACTGATAGATTATTTGAAATTCAGCGGTAACGAGGCCGGAGATCCTTATGTTTATGCAAATGGTGGAATATGGCCACACGGGAATGCCTGGTATGCATTAGCCTTATTCTCAACCGATAGGAAAGAAGAGGCACTTGAGTTTGTAAGAAAAACCATGACAGTAGAAGGTATAATAAACAGTCCAAACGGTCAACCTGCTATGTACGAGTACCGTAACAGTAATAATCAGGATGCTACCCAATACGGAAAGATAGACAAGCCTCAATTCCTGTGGGCTGCTGGTTGGTATCTTTACTGTTTGTACAATCTATTAGGAATCCGTGAGAATGAGTGGAATATAAGCCTTGAACCGTCTGCATTTAAGGGTGATGATACTCTTAAATACCCTGTATATTTGAATGGAAGATTAGCAGAGGTTAGCACATGTGGCTCTGGAGATTATATAAAGGCTGTGAGTTACAATGGGCGATTATATCCATCTGCTATTATACCTGAGGAAATGGATAGAATAGATAAAATTGTCTTTTCTCTTGGTAGACCAGATATACCATATGTGTATCATGCAAACTCTGTATTGGTTTACAGTCGCTTCGACGAAAGAGAAAGAAGTCTGACAGTGGGTTTGAGTGCCTACGAGGGACATAAAAGTGAGGTATTCCTTATTTCTCCGTGGGAACCCGAATCTGTTTCTTTGGGTAAGGAAAAATTAGTTGAGAATTGGTCTTACATAGAGGAAGATGGGTTATATAAAGTTTTCATAAAATTTTCGCATATCTCAAGTTTGGATAGTATCAATGTAAATTTCAAGTGAAATTCACCAAGATTTAGTTTTCTTGTAATAACTCTCACATTTCAAGAAGAAATGAAGATAGGTTTTTGTTCCGGTCA
>CAZRTU010000303.1:0-2589 GCA_964603075.1 uncultured bacterium | reverse complement strand
TTTAATTGTCATTTGCACAACCATTTTACCAAAATCAGCCAATATCTGGTTAAAGCTTTTGGAAAAGGTATCCTCCACATTGAAAATCGCATTGGTCATAAGTCCTGCATAATCCTCTGCCATCATATCAAAAGCACCGCCCATAATAGTCTTAATGGTGTCGCCAATCTTTGCAAATATCAATTGGGATTGTAAATCCATTTTGTTCAATTCTTCTTGGAATTTTTTTTCAGCTCCGTAAAAATCAAATGCGGGGACTTCCAAGACGGGCAAGGCGGGCATTCTTAAAAGGGGTGTTATCTCGGTTTTGTTTAACTGTTCCAATTCAGTCCGCACTCGTGCTATCTTTTCCGCTCTCTCCGCTAAGACTTCGTTAATTTTATCTTGTATCTCCCAATATGCTGGTGATTCTCTTGTAAAATGCGATTGTAATTCCCTCCATTCCTGCAGCTCAAAGATATAATCATCAAGAGTCTTGATTCCCTTTTTTTTCAGCTCCTCATGATAGGTCTGGATTATTTCTGTGCCCGTTTTCATCTCCTTATTAAATCCACGCATTTGTCTCAGACCTTCATTGAAAGACTTATTATATTGAATATTAAGGTCAATAAGAAGTTTTTCCCATCGTCTTCTATCGTCCATTATCTCAAGTATTGTACCCGCTATCTTATCACCTTCCTCGTTTAGTTTGTTTAGCTTCTCTATGAAATAAATACGTTTCTCCTCTATGTTCATTAGGTCTATTTGTGCATCACTAATACTCAATAGATAAGGGACGAATTGTCTTGTTAATTCTCCTTGACCCTTCATAGCCTTGAGCATATCTGTCATCGTCTTTGTGGCTTTAGAAAGAACAGGGATAAACCTGTCTCCTAATTCTTCTCTCAAATCCTGCCAATAATTTTTTAATTGTTTGACCTGACCGCCATAGGCTTTTAATTGGTCTTGTGCGTAACTCCCGAATTTTTGATTTAAGAGTTCTTGAGCCACAGTCCATTTCTCAGCCCCTGTCGAGTTCTTGTCTATCAGCCCATAAGTGGTTCGCAGTTCGGGAATATACCTGCCAAGCATCTCGACCTGACCCTTCATAGCCATACCGACATATTTAGAAGCGGTATTCAAATCGAATAGTCCTGCCGCAGCCAAGTTCGCCGCTATCTTAACCCCTACCATCGCATCATCGAGGTTTCCCGTATAATATAACAAAGCCTGTAAAACGGGAGCCATATCGGTATCACCATAAATGGTAACAGCCTGTTCAGCCGCAAGGTAGTCAAATATTTTGTCTTTTACCTTATCGTAACTATATCCTGCATTCTCAACTGCTGTCTGCAATTTTCTAAATATTTCCTCTTGCTGGACTGCCATATCAATAGACCCCTTAAACCAATCACCTACTTTTTTCAATATGATGAGTCCACCGAAGGCAAGAGCCAACTTGCCTACCATCGCTTTCATACCCTCAAATCGCTTATTTGTCTTGGCAGTAGCATCTTCCATTCCCTTGAAATGCTTTTTGGATTTATCGGTAGAGTTCTTGATGGTCTTCTCCACCTGACCCATCTTGTTCTTGAGATCTTTTACATCTGCCTTGACTTGCAAAAGTATTTCGTTAGTTGTTGCCATGTTGTTTTTCCTTTAAGTCATCGATTAAATCATCTAAATCCTGTCCATAATTTGATACGTCAATACTCTTTTTAAAAGGTCGGGTCTTCATCTCAAGCCAATATAACAGGATTTTGACAGGCATTTTTCTAATCTCTTCCCTCTTCGTTATATCCCCTTCAGCAAGGAAAAATACTATCTCCTCTATTTTATCTTTTCTACTTTCCGCAAGGCATACTGTAAAGGGGACTGTGAAACGAAAAAATCGGCTATCACTTCGTCTATCACAGGGTTATTAGCTTTCAAGCCCTGCCTATACCAGTCCGCATCCTTTTCAGGTGCAAGTATGATGGGAAACAGTCGGCTACAATTCAGCCGTATCACGTTTACCCACGCTAAAGGGAATGTGATTTGTTCTGAGGGTATGAATCCTTGTACCTTCTCCATCTCTCCTAAAGACAGGTCTTTCAGGGTAAACTCCTCCCCTGCTATCTTGTAGGTTTTATCAGCCATATCCCCTCCTTATGCTGCAGGTGCAAATTCTATTGTGAAGTCGTCATCGGTTGCTGCATCCTCACAGGGTACTATTGTCATATTGTATATCATTTTCCCATTTCTCTCAGCGGGTGTAAGTTCAAGCATTTTCCCGTTGCCGATAGCCACATTCAGCCCATAGGTTGCTGCACCTATAGCTCCGTAACTGATGTCAATACTGGTCTGATTATCTATCAATGCTTCCCACGTAGCTGCAAGAGCCACAGTTGCCTCAGGATCTGCCGTTAGTCTTGGTGCTCCTTTTACGATATTGACCTCCGCAATTCCAGTAACCGCATTCACACAAGGAGACAGGGTTACTTCGTTGCCGAAGTCTAATACCACGTTTTCAGCCTTCACGGTTGCCGCTGCTATTGAGAGACCTGCTGAATGTGCCACCACTGGAGTGCCCGAGACTTTGGTTATTTCCGGGAATGCAAGAGCCGCAAT
>CAZRTU010000302.1:0-2592 GCA_964603075.1 uncultured bacterium | reverse complement strand
AATCGAGAGGGTATAAGGTAGAACTTACTAAAGAGGCAAAGGAACTTCTTATAGAGAAAGGCTTCGACCCGGAGTATGGTGCAAGACCGCTGAAGCGTACTATTCAAAGGTTGCTCGAGGACCCGCTCTCCGAGAGACTTCTCAGAACTAATAGAGCTCGTATAGTGGTAGACAGAAATGGCGAGACCCTGAAGTTTATAATGTCATCTACCCCCAGGCCCACTGCTTCAAAAGTGAGTTAGCAGCGAATCTTTTTCAACCGTGAACCATTCTCACCAAATTAGAATTAACTGCTCTCCAATGTAATTTATCCAGAAAAGATGTGTGGTATAATAGGCATCAAAGGAAGCGAAGATGTTGCTAAAGAGCTTTTTGTAGGTCTCTTAGCTCTACAGCATCGAGGTCAGAATTCTGCGGGTATAACCACCTACGATGGGGAGAGATTCTACTATAGAAAGGACAATGGACTTGTATCTCATGTTCTTTCTGAGGATTCCATAAGGAGTTCAAAGGGGTCGATTGGTATCGGCCACGTGAGATATCCAACCATAGGTGCAGGAGGTGGTGAGGACGCACAACCATTTCTAATAAATTCACCGGTCGGTATAGCAATGGTCCACAATGGCAACATAGTAAATTACTTCGAATTAAGGCGGACTCTGGAGAAGAGAAGGTATCTCAATTCCTTCTGTGACGTTGAGGTTATGCTGAATATATTTGCTGAGAGGCTTGATAAAGACCCCTTTGAGGCTGCCTGTAAGATTATGGAAATGGCGAACGGCGGTTATTCGGTTTTAGCCGTTGTATCAGGTATTGGACTTTTTGCGTTTAGAGACCCTTATGCAATCAGGCCATTTATATTCGGCAGAAGAGGTGATAACTATATTTTTGCCTCAGAGAGCGTGGTTCTTCAGATCCTTGATTATACGGTAATAGGGGATCTGGAACCAGGCGAGGGTATACTTGTAGATGAGACTGGTAAAGTGACGAGAAAAAAGATAAAGCAAGGGACTCCCAGGCATTGCATATTCGAGTATATATATTTTGCAAGACCCGAGTCTTTTTTAGATGGAATCTCTGTTTACCAGGCAAGGCTCTCGCTCGGCAAGGAACTGGTAAAAGAGGCAAAGAAGAAGGGTCTGAAGCCTGATGTGGTTGTACCCATCCCTGACACCTCAAGGCCTACAGCTATAGCTCTTGCCGAAGAACTCGGGGTTCCTTACAGAGAGGGACTGATAAAGAACAGATATATCCCGAGAACCTTTATAATGTCTACCGACGAGGAAAGATTGATGCAGGTGAAGTACAAGCTTAACCCTGTAATTAACGAACTTAAGGACAAGAAGGTCTTACTCGTAGATGATTCCATTGTAAGGGGGACTACCTCCAGACAGATCGTAAAAGTCGTGAGAAATGCTGGTGCCAAAGAGATCTACTTCGCAATTTCCGCTCCTCCTATTAGGAATCCCTGTTACTATGGCATAGATATGCAGACGAGAAGCGAACTTATAGCGAGGGAGAAAAACGTAGATGAAATAAGGGATATTCTTAAGGCAGATGCCCTGATATATCAGACACTCGATGGGCTGACAAGGGCAATAGGGAAGGACAGATTTTGCCGCGCCTGTTTCGATGGGGACTACCCGACCGAGATAAGAGGTAAAGACATACTCGAGATTGAGGAGAAGCGGAAAAGATTAACTAAGAAGGGTAGAGCGAGTGCTGGTCTGTTTATTTGATCTGATTTTACTATAAGTGCCATTCTGACCTTAATCCAATTACCGGATAATATGGGATGAAATTTACCGAGAAATTCTTTGGTGTCAAAAAAACTAATTCCCCTCTCTGTATCGGGCTTGACCCCGACCCCGCATTTTTCCCCGCTTCTGTCCTCAGGGAGAAAAATCCTATATTAAAGTTTTGTCTGGAGATTATAGATGCCACCTCTGATCTTGTGTGTGGCTATAAGCTGAATTCTGCGTTCTTCGAGGCATCTTGGGGACAGCACTTTATGGCAGAGATAAGGGGAAACATAAGGGACGAGCTTATAACAATAGCAGATGTCAAGCGCGGAGACATTGGAAATACAGCCAGAAAGTATGCTGAGGCATTTTTTGATAATATGGGCTTTGACGCAGTGACGTTGAGTCCTTATATGGGATATGATACAGTCGAGCCATTTGCGTCATATAAGGAGAAAATGAGCTTTCTGGTATGTCTTTCCTCTAATCCTTCCTCCAGAGATTTTGAGGAACTATCCCTTGGGAGTGGTGGTAAGGTAGAAAAATTATGGGAGGTGGTTGCCAGAAGGGCAGATGGATGGAATAAAGAGAGTAACATTGGGTTGGTTGTGGGCGCAACAAAACCGGAAGCCTTCAAAAGGATAAGGGATATCACAGAGATGCCGCTACTTGTCCCCGGAATAGGAAAGCAGGGAGGTAACATAAGGGTTGTGATAGGATATGGGGGAGTAGTAATACCCACCATATCAAGGTCCATAATCTATGCGTCACAGGATAAAAACTTTGCACAGGCTGCGAGGAATAAGGCAATAGAATTCATAGAGATGATGAAATAGGTGAAGACAGAATG
>CAZRTU010000301.1:0-2599 GCA_964603075.1 uncultured bacterium | reverse complement strand
AATACTTTATATTTGCTTTCGTAGTAAGGACTTGTGTTATTTTGCAGAAGTCATACATACCTGTCTTTAAGAAAGGAGGTGCTATGTCTGCACTAAAAAAGCTGATAATAGCAATGTGTTGTGCTTCTCTGGTAATCTCACCTGTGCTTGCCCAGGAGGAGACACCCGAGATGTCTCTCCAGGAGGCAATGAAGGCTATGGAGATTTTTGGCAAATGGATGCAGATATGGGTGATCTGGGCATATACAGTACCTCTGCTTGAATACAGCAATTACCTATACGATGAGGAGCTTGTGGATGGGGAGCAGTGTGCTAAACTGGAGGATGCCGTTATCAATATCGCTGAGGTTGTACAGAACGTTCTGCCGAACGTCGGCGATCCAACACTTCAATCTGAAGGAAAGGCATCCATTGCTGCAATAATAGACTGGGCTAAATACCAGAAACAATATCACCTCACGGGGGACTCAAGTTACCAGGAAAAGGCAGAACAGGCAGAGGAGGAAATGGAGAAACACAATGAAAAGATCGAGGACTATCTGGACACATATGGAGAATAGTATCGGCTGAAATGCTAAGGTATTGGTTACGCAGGAAATAAACAAGGGGTAGAGTCATTCTCTACCCCTTATATTTCAAGATACACGGTTGTTTACTTATTTTCTCGCCAGAGGTTCACAAACTCCTCGGGTGTTAATTCCTCCGCCCTCTTGGTAGCGAACTTCCCTTCTACCCCAATAAGATTCCTCAGCATCTTTCTTCTCGAAGAAAAACACTTTTTGACGAATTTGAAAAACCCGTCGAGATCATCTATGTGATATCTTGGCTTGTTCAAGATTTTTATCCTTACGACAAGCGAAGAGACCTTTGGTCTCGGGAAGAAGAAAGAAGGTGGAACAGGAAAGAGGATTTCGGTATCACAGTAACAGTGGTACATAACAGAAAGTAGGCCGTAGGTTTTTTTATCAATCTCGCCTGTCAGTCTCTGGGCAACCTCCTTCTGAAGAGTAAGCACGGCTAACGAGAAGAACTCTCTCTTCTCCAGCAACATGTACAGGAATTCTTTGGATATCGAATAGGGCAGATTTGATATAATTTTTACTTTCTCTCTTCCGATGACGCTACCAAAATCCTGCTTCAATATATCGCCACTATAGATTTCTAAATTGTCCTTATCTCCATATTTATCTTTAAGGTAATCCACCATCTCCCTGTCCCTCTCCACAAGCAGTATCTTCCCAGCTCTTCTAACGAGGAAATCTGTCAGTATGCCTGTCCCCGGACCGACCTCCAGAACCGTATCTCTTTTTGTGAACTCAAGGGCATCCACTATCTTCGCTGCAATACCCCTGCTTTTTAGAAATGACTGTGATAGAAACTTTTTGGGGTACATAGAGTCCCTCTGAGGATAATCAACTTATTATTAACTCTACATCCTATTATACCCTAAATTCTTAAGCTTGTCAAATTATAATTGGTGGTGGGTAAAGGTATCTGGAGAAGACGAGAATATCTATCCTGGATTGGACAGGCATTCTTATGTAAATTATAAGGCGCGTATCCCTTTTGTTAGAGTAACTGGCAAGGGTATCCGCCAATTCTCTGAGGTCAATACACGCCTATTTGAGCAAAGACTACCTACACTATACCCTCATTCTACAGTCTGTGGTATAGCATTCACTCCATCGCATATTTTCGAAACGAGCATCAGATTAATAACATAGTTGACGACCATAAGTATTATGCCGACAACCGGTATCCAGGTCAACAAGGAAAATATAACGAACATCAGAAAGAGCGCCTCGGGTAATTTCTGGGTCTCTATCGAGTGGCGTTCAATGTAGCTGTTGTAATCCTTTGAAAATCCCCATATCGCCTGAAAGGCCCAGTAGATATTAAAGAAAGGAATGAAGAGGAAGCCTACGGCTTTCCCGGGGCTCGTGCGAGCATTGCCATCCTGTATTGCTTCCCAAGCCTTATAGTACAGCATCAGCGTAACTATACCAGCATACAAAAGTGGTATCCAAGCAACACCCATAAGAGGGCCGCCTCTCGTAAATGACCCACCTCCACTCATGATACTTCCGATTATTACGAGCACCAAACCTATTCCGAGACCAATAATAACTGAGCCCAGATAAAACTTCTTAGAGAGTCTCTCCATGACATTCCTCCTTTCTCATTACAGTTAGACAAGAAGAACATTTAACACTTACTATAATATAATACAAAATTTACGAAAAATCAAGAAAAAAATAAAAATTAATGAATTAATAATGGATTAATGTGGTTAATGGGGGTCAGGTCTTTAGTTCTAAGTTTTGTTTTATCTTATTAAATTGCTTTTTAAAATCTAATCAGTAATGAGCCCGCCATGCCAAATTATATCATACACCCGAGAGAATGTCAAGAAAATTAAAATAAAGGCCCGACCCAAAAATACAAAAATGCGTAATCAAGCTACAGTAAATTCATTAATACTCTTGACACTGGTTTAATGTCTTTCATAACAAAGAAATGGATACAAGGAACGCCCTTCTCAAGTAACCCTTTACACTGCCTAATGCTCCAGTCAACCCCAGCCTTCAGGCGTTCCTTG
>CAZRTU010000300.1:0-2611 GCA_964603075.1 uncultured bacterium | reverse complement strand
ATTCGGGGGCTTTCTCTACAAGCAATGCGCCGGATGAGAAAGAGACAAGCGACTGATCGGTTGCGGTTGCATAAGCATTAAATCTAAATTGAAAAAATAGACAAACGATCACAAGTAATACCAAAATCAATTTTCTACTCATAATATACCCCCCTGGTATAATGTTCACCCTGAAAATTCAGGATAAAAAACTTTGCTTTTTAAGATTTATATGTTATAATATATTTATTGATTACGCTCTTTCTCAGCAGGGAGACAGCTTGCAATCCCCCTTATGGGGCATATGCCACCATTTAACAAAGACTGTTGCTTCCTGCATATCTAACTTGGGAATATTCATTCAGGATACTATGGGGTCAAGTTGATATTTGGTTACCACTTATATCCCAGGATATATTTAGTTAGATATCTGTAGAAATATAGCTCTCCAACTGAAGAAGAGCAAAAGTTTTAATCTAAAAGGAGGTGTTAGTATTATAAATTACATGGGTATCGATGTTTGAAAGTCAACCTCTCGGTTCGTCATTTTAGACAATGATGTTGAGAGATTCACTAAGGCCTTTACTCTCCACAGTAACAATCAAGGCTTTAGCAAGATCATATCTCGGCTTGAGGAGTTAAGTCTCTCACCAAATAATCTCTTAGTTGGAATAGAAGCTACAGGCATCTGGTGGGAAAATCTGTATTGTCTGTTGAATTGTGTTGTAATTATATAACACAATTACGATTTTGTCAAGGAAAAATTGGATGCAGATTACCTATGATTTTTTTAATTATTGTGTTTGTCAGAAGCAGTCTCCACCTGACACATACTTGACACAATGACTTGTTGTATACTTTATTATACGATCAAGAAAAAAATAACCACAGAGAACGAAAGATATAGAATATCTTCAATACAGATAGTTAAGAGAAAAAAAAATCTCTGTGGTTACGATATTGCATTAAAAGTAAAGACTGGTATGCATATTGTCTCTTATTTTAAAAGGTACTCCTCCTTCCATATATCCTTTGTGAGTTCTTCTATGCGCTCACCGTATTCCACGAGCCCCTTCGTGTATTTCCCATCTTTGAGTATCTCTTCTCCAGAGGAATCAATTGGCTTCGCATCGGTCTCTTTAAGTATCTTATACATTATGCTATAGTGGTCTCTTATCGGGCATTGTCTAAGCCAGTTTCCAACCTCGTTTCTCGTTCTCTCATAACCATAATCCGCCTGCCAACGCCTTATTTTCGTAAATAGTTCAGAGTTTATGGCATTCTCTAGCGATTCACCCTTTTTATACAACTCGACTATGTTATCCACTGAGTAGGGAACAAATACGCAAGGGCATACATTACCATCCCAGTCTATGTAAAAGTATCCACCCCCTCTTGCCGCAGATATACATCCATCCGATGCCGTCCCGGAATTCCAGAAGTCCACGAGAAAAATATCCTTTTCTCTAACCACTCTCCACTCCCTCCGAAGAAGCTCTACCCTATCTTCTGGAGTGGGAAGCATGTCCAGTGTATATCCCCTACCTATGGGCATATAGTGGAAATACCATCCGTATATCGCATACTGTTCCTTAAAATAATAATCGATGAATTCGTCGGAAGATACAAGCCCCACGTTGTCTTTGGTCACGGTAACCGAGATACCGAAAGGAACTCCATTATTTCTCAGATTATCCATTGCTGAGATTATTTTTCTGAAAACGCCCTTTCCCCTTCTATAATCGGTCTCCTTTTCGAATCCCTCAACGGATATTGCCGGTGTAATATTTCCGACCGAAGCGAGATTTTTTGCCATCGTTCCATCTATGAGTGTTCCGTTTGTATACATAAGGAAGAAGCAGTCATTATGTGCCCTTGCAATGTCAAGCAAGGTTTTGCCATCGTCCTTATACATAAGTGGTTCTCCACCCGATATCACAAAGAAGTTTGCTCCCCACGACTCCTTTGCATCCGTTAATATTTTATCAAATGTATCGTAACTTAGCTTTTTGGGGTCATAAGCGGAATTTGCATAACATCCCTTGCATTTCAGATTGCAGACCTTTGTGGGTGCAATGGTGAAAAACATCGGCGGCTTAAATCCGTGTTTCTCTATGAAATCCCTCCTCCTGTAAAATCCCCCAAAGAAGACGTTACCCAGAAATACCTGTAAGAGCCCCTTTGCACAACCCCTTGATATATGCCCTTTTTCGAATGCCCTATCTATGGAGTGAAGAAGAGCCTTTGCAAGAAAATACTTATCATCCTGTACCTTGATGGGTCTATCATCGGGATTTTTCTCAATAAGATCCTCATGGATACGCTTCTCTATATTGTTTATGAGAAATCTCCTGATATGTTTGTTTGACGTCGCACTCTCCCCGAGTTTAAGAAGGGCACTTATACCTCTCTTCATAATCTCCCCCGTTTTTTATGGTTTATCCTCTAAAAGTTTTTCTCTTTTAAGCCCTGGATGATTTTAATTTTCCTGCTTAGAGCATTTTTCTTGAGACACTACCTAGCAAAATTTCCTCAATATTCTATGGAGGTTATATATAAATCTTTCACTCACGGCGACATAAACCCCCGTGTCTCTACTTTTTGAATTTCAAAATACAGCCTTTATCATAAT
>CAZRTU010000299.1:0-2664 GCA_964603075.1 uncultured bacterium | reverse complement strand
CGATTTTCTTGGTGTCCTATCGAAAAAACTATGGGCTCAGGCTAAGAGATAAGAGATAATTACTCGACATTTGACTGAAGTTGTTGTATAATGAAGCCATACCCAGGAAGCCTAGATCATTGGGTTATTAGAGAGGATATTGAGTAAAAAAGAATTGACTGACTATTTAGAAAAGTTATAGTGATAGGCAAAACCCCACTCCTTTAGATTAGCCTGACCCCAGTGCGCAGAGACAAACTTATATGAGAAGATACGAGGGTTTATTCTTTCTTATTTTAGTCATTGCGATTTTACTTCAATGTAGTTTAACCAAAGGGAATGAGATTATGGAGAAGGAACCTCCCGAATACATGGAACAAAAGGTAACAGGAAACAGGGAGGCCACTGCCAGGTATGTACAGGAGACAGAAGAGGAGTTTAAAAAATGCCTAGGAGTAGTTCTCTTAGATATCTCAAATAGGTGTCTCTTACAAGAAGAGGATATTGCAGAGAAAGTAATGGAAGATGCCATGAACTGCTATAGTTCCTATTTCCAGTCTATGAAGGGCGGGATCAATCTAACACAAGATGATATAAAAGATTTAGTTACCTTTGAGGTTAAAAGACACAGGAGTTTCTACAAAACCCTGAGAGAGATTTCGAAAGAATTTACAGATGAGGGTGTAAAATTCGAAATCCTCAGCCCCGGAGATATTTACTGTGATCCATACTGGGATACAAAACTTGAAGTGGGGTGTAACATTAGAACAGACAACGGAGCTTACCTATCAGCCTTCCCGCTCTTTCCTGCAACTACATCCGACTATATGGCGCTAAGACAGGAGCCTGTGGCAGCGCACATCCTATATATAAACAAAGACTGCATGTTGTTCATTAATCATAACCAGGACCCAGGAGAGAAATTTACTGAGGTTTATAGGAAAGTATTCAGGGATCCAGTAGATGTAAAGTATGAGATTGAAGGAGCATGGGCTGCCAGCATATCAAACAATTTCCTCCATCTCGATTCAGAGAGGGAGTTCTCCGATGCGAAACTTGAAGAACTAAAAAACAAGTACAATGTGACTGCCGTTGTGAAAGCCAACTCTGGTCAGTTTACAGCATATATCTACACGGGAAAGGGAAGAAAATACCTCCAATTGTTACTTGGCATACTTGATTAAAAAAATCAGTAAACAATAGAAGAAAAGGTGATTATAAAACTTTTGACATTTATACTGTTGTTTAATCCAATAGTGGTGGTTATATAAGTTTTGTAGCCTTCATTTCTTTTGCTTGTCCAAAAGAAACGAAGCAAAGAAAAGGGCACCCAAATGTTTTTCTTAACGGCAGATTGCTGCGTCTTATGGCTAATTTCCAGAACTCGCTTCGCTCAGACACCTGTAAATCTTAACGCCAACGTCTTGCAATCTGCCTAAAAAACATCATGGGGTCTAAAAGAAAACTGATTTATATTACTGATTACTTGCTGACCAAAACATATCAAACTTTATAATTTAGTGTCAGATCTTTTCTAATTACCCTAAAATGAATGAGAAGATTAAAAAGGAAGTTTTTAAAAAGGTACAGCACTGCCTCGAAAGCCTGGTGGGAGGTAGCGGTCATCTGGCGAGTTATTCAGTAATTCGAGAGACATTTACCATAACAAAGATAGAAGATGCCGATGGAGAATACAAAAGGTTTTATTTTAATACCCGAGCATTCTATGAATCAGAATTCACGGTCTACAGTGGCGAAAATAAGCCGACGCCTCATGCTATTTCCGGTAGTATTGTTCTTGATGGGGATTACGAACTTGTGAGAAACAGTAGAGGGAGAGTAATGCTCGAGCCATGGAATACCACTGCTTAAAAATCTTTCCCCAAAGCTGTAATAATCGATAAAATAATTGCATCTGCTATAAACTGTTTTTTAACAGGGATTCTTATTCTCCCATCTTCGAATTCCAGTCCTATTTTTTCTGCTCCTTCTACGACCTTTCCATAGATTTTTTTACCGAAATTTTCAGAGACCTCATTAAGGGATATACCCTCTCTCTTCCTTAAGCCCAGCATTATATATTCCTTTATCCTCTTTTTTCTATCAATCTTTTCCCTTTCAGGTTCTTTGTGATTGATATAATCTAAGAATAGAGGATTAGCGTATCTATAGTTCCCATCGAAAGAATGTGCGCTTGGACCCAGACCGAGATATATCCCGCCATTCCAGTAATTCAGGTTATGTTTTGACTCGAAGCCCTTAATGGAAAAAGAAGAGATTTCATACTGATTATAACCTTTATCATGAAGGTATTCTATCATCTGGTAATATAAACCCTCCTCTAAATCTTCATCCATAGGTTTCTCTCGATATAATGGAGTATGGGGTTCATATGAAAGGGAATAGGAAGAGATATGGTTTGGACAGAGGATTGAAATACCGCTTATGGTTTTTTGCCATGAGCTCCTGTCCTGGATCGGTATGCCATATATCAAATCAACCGATATGTTATCAAATCCTGCCTTTCCGGCATCTTCGAGACATCTGATTGCATCACTGCTCGTGTGTATTCTTCCAAGGTATTTAAGTTCACTATCTATCAAGGACTGAATTCCTATGCTGATTCTGTTTATCCCCTTGCTTTTATAGTAGGTTAGCTTGCTTATATCTACGGTGCCTGGATTT
>CAZRTU010000298.1:2064-2688 GCA_964603075.1 uncultured bacterium | reverse complement strand
ATGCTAACAACAGTCATGGGTGTCGACATCGCTGGACTCTCCTACTGTTCCGACATCCAGAAAATGCCCCATCTCTTGATTGCAGGTGCGACTGGTTCAGGAAAGAGCGTGTTCATAAATACCATAATAGCGAGTATCCTCAGAAGGGCTACACCCCGGGACGTCAGATTTATCATGATAGACCCCAAGCGGATAGAGCTCCCTGTCTACAACAGTATACCCCACCTTATCTGCCCGGTAATAGCCGAGGCAAAAAAGGCACTCGACATGCTAAAGGAGGTACTTGGCTGGATGGATATAAGATACAGAGAATTTGCAAGAGCAGGTGTCAGAGATATTGAGGGATATAACAGAAGATTGAGCGAGAAAAAGCCATATGTGGTGATAATGGTGGACGAGCTTGCAGACCTTATGTTGACCGCACCAAGAGAGATAGAAGAAACCCTG
Source organism: uncultured bacterium (assembly GCA_964603075.1). Classification (GTDB taxonomy): domain Bacteria; phylum Hydrothermota; class UBA3073; order UBA3073; family UBA3073; genus JAGMCL01. Next base: position 2,241 of record CAZRTU010000298.1, on the reverse strand, counting down.
ACTAGACTCGCACAGATGTCCAGGGCTGTCGGCATTCATCTGGTTCTGGCTACCCAGAGACCCTCGGTAGATGTCATAACCGGGCTTATAAAAGCCAACTTTCCAGCGAGGGTAGCATTTCAGGTTGCATCAAAGACAGATTCACGAACCATACTCGATATGAACGGCGCCGAGAAA
>CAZRTU010000298.1:0-2054 GCA_964603075.1 uncultured bacterium | reverse complement strand
CAGGTTGATTCAAGAACGGTCCTTGATGCAGCCGGCGCCGAGAAACTTCTCGGTAGAGGCGACATGCTATTCCTTCCCCCAGGGAAAGGCGAGCCCGAAAGGCTACACGCTGCATATATCTCCACAGAGGAGGCAAAGGGGATCGCTAATCTTTGGGCTGAGAGATGGCTTACCGAGATACTCTCAGGTATAGATAGATGTGATGAACTGACCAGGATGATAATAGATTACGACATAATAGACTCGATTGTAAAGCCTGGAATGCCCGGTGCCAAGGAGAGGATTGGCAACTTCACGGCTGAAGCGAACAAGACGTTGGGAGTAGACCTGGATGAGCTGAGGTTAACCCTTCTCAATCTTGATTACTATCCTCCCCTCCCGGAGATGGAGTTGGTGGAAGAGAGAATAGAGACACATAGGGAAAGACTCGAAGAGGTAGATGAACTATTCGAAGAAGCCAGGAGACTCGTAATCAGACATCAGGTCGCATCGGTATCCCTGCTGCAGAGGCATTTCAAGATAGGATATGCAAGGGCAGGTAGAATAATCGACCAGCTGGAAAGGGCCGGAATAATCGGTCCCTACCAAGGCAGTAAGTCCAGGGATGTCCTTTTAGAGCCAGAATAAGGTGTACAGATAAACTTAATTATCCACAAAAAATAAAAATCTCTCGAATTCAAAGATCACATATTTTAAAATCCAAGTGGCAAAGTCAATATACATAACAGCAACTGAACGGAATACCGGCAAGACCTCTCTCTCCATTGGTATAATGCGATATCTTATAGATAGAGGTTATAAGGTGGGATTTATAAAACCAGTTGCCCAGAGGTATGTTCAGGTTGACGGCGGTAGATACAGCGAGGACGCAGTACTCTTAAAAAAGATATTTAACCTTCCCCATAGACTCGATGATATGAGTCCTGTAGTTGTAGAAAGTGGGATAACAGAACTATACATCCTGAAGAAACGGAGATCCTTTAAGAGAAAGATAGTTGCTTCATTCAGGAGAATTGCCAAAGACTCTGATTTTGTTATTGTTGAGGGAACCGGCCATGCAGGTGTGGGTTCGTGTTTAGATATGTCAAATCCAGAGGTTGCCAAGGCTATTTCGGCATCTGTTCTCATGGTCGCTGAAGGCGGCATCGGAAGCACCATCGACAGGATTGCACTCAACCGAGGTCTGTTCAAGCTAAAGGGCGTAATGATACTCGGTGTGGTGGTGAATAAGGTTAAGGAATATAAATATGATAAGATACAGAAGGTGGTAGGGGTTGCACTCAAGAGCAAAGGAATGAGAGTGTATGGATTCGTCCCATATGTCCAATATCTCGCTGCTCCCACAATAACCCAGATAGCCAGTCAGACAAAGGCCAGTCTCTTGTCGGGCGAAGAAAGGCTCGAAGAGGAGATAGATGACATATCGGTCGCTACCATGGAGCCACATGCCGTGCTCAGGCAGATCACCGAGTCCAGGGAGAATCTATTTCTCATAACATCATCAGATAGAGTTGATGTCCTTCTGGCAATCGTTGCAGCATTCTTTGAGGGGGCGAGAAAACTGAAAGGTGTACTTCTATCGGGTGCCAACTTACCACCTGCAAATATATTACATGCACTCAAGAAGACAGGGATCCCGGTCCTTATCTCCTCAATAGGAGTCTATACGCTGGCCTCTATGCTCTCAAAGATCACCGTCAAGACAACACCCGAGGATAAGAAGAGAATATCTGCACTATGCAGCCTTGCCGAAAAGCATATAGAGATAGATCACCTTCTGGGGATACTTGAGAAAGAAAGAGAGCCTGTAATTGGATTAAAGGGATGGCTTAAGAGATTGTGGAGAAATTTCTTAGAATTTTTCCGCAGGTTAGTGTGAAAGAGGAGATAAAAAGTAATTCAGATGCTTGGATCTTAACCAGACAATCGTCAATTTACTATCCCTCGTAGGTCTTCCTAAAACTTATAAAATCTACTCTTCCCCCAATTGGAGGATTTGGCTTTCGAACCTCTACTATGAGTTTTTCGGGTGAAAATTTATCCCTCAGTATTGC
>CAZRTU010000297.1:0-2711 GCA_964603075.1 uncultured bacterium | reverse complement strand
ACATTAACATGCGGTTTGATTCTTACATACTTCTCTTTAGCCATATATCCTCCTAAGATATTTAACTTTTTTCTGGAGCTCACGACCGGGATTGAACCGGTGACCTCCTCCTTACCAAGGAGGTGCTCTACCGACTGAGCTACATGGGCATTTGCTAATACCTTTTCAAAATCTTTTATCACAAATTTTTAGTTAATAACCGAAATTATCAAAAAAATCGTTATTAGAGTCACAAGAACGGGGTATTCTTTCTGTGATCACTATATACTAAGCGGGAGACGGGGTTCGAACCCGCGACCATCTGCTTGGAAGGCAGATGCTCTTCCATCTGAGCTACTCCCGCAAGAACGGATATCAAATAAACTGGGACCGGCAGAAACAAACACTTAATGTCTAACAGTAGAATGGGGAGGGAAGGATTCGAACCTTCGAAGGCTTCGCCAACAGATTTACAGTCTGCCCCCTTTGGCCGCTCGGGAACCTCCCCGAAGAACGGAAAACATATGAACTTAGAAAACTGTAAATCAAATTATCAGTGTAATAAATACTAACAGCCACCGGAGGGAATTGAACCCCCGACCAACTGATTACAAATCAGTCGCTCTTCCTCTGAGCTACGGTGGCAAATATACACGTACTCCCCTATTGTCCCCCGAAAACTTTCAAAAATTTTAGGCGGACTAATTATCATATATCGGAAATGGCATAACTTTCTTGGGAGGCTTATTATACCATAAAATTCGTGAAATGTCAAGTAAAAAAATGATAAAATCCTTATTTTGGTTGACAACTAAATAAAATTGTGTTATAATGCCAAGATAGTTGAGTAATAACGCTTAGAGAAGCTTCGAACTTATGGAAATAGGTGATAGATTTACCGCAGAGATTATCGACTTTGCATACCACGAGGGAAAAGGCGTAGCAAAGGTAGATGGTTTCGTCGTCTTTATCCCCTGGACAATACCCGGTGATGTGGTCGATGCCTCTCTAAAAGACACAAAGGCAAATTTTGGATTTGGAGAGTTGATTAAGATACTAAGACCTTCTGATAGGAGAACCTCTCCCCTATGTCCGCTCTTTACTATGTGCGGTGGGTGCACGCTTCAAAACCTTGATTATGAGCGTCAACTATCCCTGAAGGGAGATTATGTTCTGGAGTCTCTAAAAAGAATCGCCCACATAGAACCATCGTGCTCGGATCTATTTCCGATTATAAGATCACCTGAGATCTGGTATTACAGAAATAAGATGGAATTTGTATTCGGTGAAAGGGGGGGGAATCTTATATTAGGATTACATAAAAGGGGTTCGTACAAGGATTACGTGGATGTTAAGAAATGTTATATATTTTCGAAATCCGCCCCTCAGATAATGGATATCGTTAGAGACTTTGCCACAAGAACCGATCTTAATGCATATAATCCTATCACACACGTAGGATTCCTAAGACATCTCGTCATGAGGGAGGCAAAATCTACAGGAAAGATGCTTGTAAATTTAGTAACTGATCAGGGAGATATAAATTGGCAAGACCTCGTTCGAGATACCCCTGAATACCTATCAAGTTTGATATGGACTCTAAATACAAGAAAAGCAGATGCCGTAATACCCGAAAAACAAATTGTAATCAAAGGAATAGGTGATCTGGTAGATAAAATAGGAGATATCTATTTCTGTATCAACTCAAACTCTTTTGTACAGCCCAATCCATCCGCCGCAGCTATTATGTATGAAAGGATACTCGAGTTACTTGAACTTAGAGGTGAAGAGACCGTTCTTGATCTCTATTGCGGTTCTGGTGGAATTGGTCTTTCCCTCGCAAAGAGTGCAAAAAAGATATTTGGAATTGATTCCAACCAGCTGTCCATAGAAGCAGCATCAAAGAATGCACAGTTAAATAGAATTGAAAATATAACATTCATAACAGAAGATGTGAGGAAGGCACTCTACCGCCGCAAAGGCTGGAGAGATAGGATTGATGTCGCAGTCCTTGATCCTCCAAGAGATGGTGTATCAAAACGCACGATGAAACACCTTTTATATCTACGAACTCCAAAAATACTCTATGTATCATGTAATCCCACTACACTTGCAAGGGATGCCTCAATAATAATCGAGAGTGGATACGACCTTCAAGCTGTACAACCCATTGATATGTTTCCACATACGTATCATGTCGAGGTATTAACATTGTTCAAAAGGAAGTAGCCTAAAATAAAGTGACCCCCCGTTAAAGGGGGGCTATATCTGACAAAAGTCAATCTGCAACGAAGAATCATATGCATCTTCTCATTTCCTTAATCTCTCTCAATCTCTACCAGATGTGCTGAACAACTTATACAGGGATCATATGCCCTGGCAACCATCTCTATGGTGGGCTTCATATCAATGCCCTTCCCTATGAGTGCCTCAGCAGCTTCCCTTATTGTTAATTCCATATGGTCGAGATTCTGGGCAGTGGGGGTGACGATATCGCACTTCTCCACAAGACCATCCTTTACCTCATAGTGATGATAGAGCGTACCCCTTGGAGCCTCAACACCTCCAGTACCCTTACCCTCCGTCTTCTTGAGCTCTTTTATCTGAGGTGGCTTATCGTCGATGACTTCCGGCACAAGTTGTTGCATTCTCTCAAGGCAGTATAGTATTTCAATCGCCTGGGCAACATTATTGTAGAGGGGGTTCTTCTTCCACTCCTTATTATATAACCT
>CAZRTU010000296.1:0-2730 GCA_964603075.1 uncultured bacterium | reverse complement strand
CACTATGGAGGATTGAGATCTTAAATCTGTTCGGGGGTCATATGAAAAAGACAATAGTATGGGTAATAGCAGTCTGCATTATTGGTCTTGTAGGCTTTAGGGTTTTTCAGTCAGTAAATTCGAGACAGCGGCTGATGAGAGAATCGATGGAGGCTGAGGAGGATATATTTGCGGTTGAGGTGGTGAAACCTGCAGTAGGACATATCAGTAACAGGGTCTCATTTCCGGGTATTATAAAGGGGGAGAATCAGGTTCAGGTATTTCCCGATGTGCCTGGAAGACTTCTAAAGTATACCGTTAAAGAAGGACAGAAGGTCAGCAAGAACGCTCTAATCGCCCTTATAGACAGATCTGTACCTGGTCTGGAATACGAACCTTCAAAGGTCAGGGCGCCTCTTTCTGGAATTATTGCCAGATTGACACTCGATATAGGTCAGGCTGTTGCACCCCAGATACCAGTAGCAATAGTTTCGGATATGAGCAAGGTAAAGGTTGCTATTTCTGTGGGTGAGAGGTTGTTTCCTCAGGTAAAGGTCGGTATGGATGCCATCATAAGATTGAACGATGTAGAAAAGAGCGAGTTAAATGGTAGGGTCGATAGACTCAGTTCGTTCGTTGATCCCACAACAAGAAGCGCATATGCAGAAGTCCTTGTTCTCGAATACAAAAAAAATATTGTCCCTGGAAGTTTTGCAGAGGTGGAGATTATCCTTAAAAAAAGGGAAGATGCCCTTCTCCTTCCGAGGACGGCAGTCATTGAGGATCTCGAGACAGGTGAGTTCGCTTCATTTATTGTTAGGGATGAGATAGCCGAGAGGCGAGAAATAGAGGCGGGAATTATCACCCAGGAAAATATAGAGGTATTATCAGGCATTGGAGCTGACGAAATTGTGATAACAAAAGGGAAAGACTTCTTGAAAGGTGGAGAGAGGGTTAAAATCGTAGATTAGTGATTAGATTATTTCATTCCAACCTGTTTCATAGGGGCAAACAATCTTTGGAGGATCTATGTGGAACCTTGCGATCCGGAGAAGAATAACCTTTATAATGATATTTGTAGCAGTCCTGGGGTTCGGGGTATTTTCCCTTACAAGACTGAATCCAGACCTCTTACCCGATATTACGATGCCCGTAGCAGGCGTTATAGCAAGCTACTCTGGGGCAGGACCCGAGGAGGTAGAGAATCTCCTCACAAAGCCTATAGAGGAAGCTGTTATGACAGTAAAGGGTGTTTCAGACGTCACGTCCATAGTAAGAGAAGGTGCTTCTATTACGTTGGTGGAGTTTGCCTGGGGATACGATATGGACCAGGCTGCCTATGATATAAGGGAGAAGTTAGACTTTATAGAATCATTTCTACCCGAGGATGCCTCACAGCCAATGGTCTTGAAGTTTGATCCGACTATGATACCAATTTTGTATGTAAACGTTTCGGGCGACAAACCCTTATATGAGATCAGAAAGATCGCAGAAGATGAAATAAAACCAGAACTTGAGAGATTGGAAGGCGTAGCAATGGCTGATATTTTCGGCGGCTTGAAGAGAGAGATACAGATAAACCTTGACCGAGAGAGAATGGATGCTTATGGGTTAACAATAGATGATGTTACGAACTCTGTTTTTGCTCAAAATATTACTCTGCCAGGTGGTAAGGTGATGAGGGGAGACAGGGAGCTAACACTGAGAGCGATGGGAGAGTTCAACAGTGTGGAAGAGATCGGAGAGGTTATCGTAACTTTTAGAGGAAATAGTCCGGTTTACGTAAGAGATATTGCAGATGTCCTTGACACATTTGAAGAAAAGCTCACAGAGGTGAGAATTGACGGGAAGCCAGGTGTCCTGCTGGTTGTTCAGAAGGAGTCTGGTGCTGTAACAGTGGATGTCTCAAAAAAGGTAAGAAGACAGTTATCTAATTTATCACTTCCTGCCGATGTAGATGCGGAGGTTAGTATAGATATGGCTGATTTTATCCAAAAGGCGATTGGTAATCTTCAGACTAATATCCTCCTGGGTGCGCTCCTGGCAATCTTCATCTTGCTTTTGTTTATGAGAAATATCCGCAGCACATTGATAATTGGGGTAGCCATACCGATGTCAATAATAGCGACCTTCGTTGCAATGGATGCCCTGGGAATTACCCTTAATCTGATGTCGATGGGCGGGCTTGCATTAGCTGTGGGAATGCTCGTGGACAACTCTATCGTTGTTCTCGAAAATATTTTCAGGCATAGAGAGGAGGGTTCGGACAGAAAGAAGAGTTCTTCTGTTGGAACGAGAGAGGTTGCAGTGCCTGTCACTGCTTCCACGATTACAACCCTGGCAATATTTTTGCCCGTACTCTTTGTACCAGGAATGATAGGAATAATGTCAAGGGATCTATCTCTTACAGTCTCCGTGTCACTTGCCGTTTCCTTGCTCGTATCCCTTACACTTATACCCCTGCTTACAAGCATGTTCTTGAGAGTAGAAAGGCGAAAGGGAAATCCACTATCCGTCTTTATGAATAACCTGATGTCAAGAATGGATTCTCTATACAGTCGTATCCTTAATTGGGCTCTCGACCACAGGAAGATCGTCATCATTGGTACAATTGCCCTCTTTATCCTTAGTATTTCTATAGTATTTCCATTCAGACTTGTTGGAACGGAGTTTATGAGTAGCCCTGACATGAACATCGTAGAATTTATAGTAAAGTTACATCTGATAAGCCAAATCAGGATTATGCACCGA
>CAZRTU010000295.1:0-2755 GCA_964603075.1 uncultured bacterium | reverse complement strand
ATATTTTGCATTATCATTATTATGTGTTTCTCTACTGTTCTCTACTCAGACATCTTTGAGATACTCGGGGGACAGAAGATCGGGACGACCTCGCTTACTTTCCTGAAGATCGGAGTCGATGCAAGGTCGGAAGGAATGGGACAGACACTCGTCTCTACAACAAGGAGCGCATCTGGTGTATATTTCAATCCTGCAAACGCTTTACTGGCGACGGATGACTTGTCATTTTCACATACTTTCTGGTTTGTTGATATCAGCTATGATTATGTTGGCTTTGTTAAAAAATTTGGGAGCAGAGCAATTGCTATTCAGGTTTCGAGTCTATCGAGTGGATACATTGAAGAGACCGATGAACTCCATCCAACAGGTACAGGCAATCATTTCAGATTCGCCGATAATCTCCTATCTTTGACATATGCTTTCAAGATTACAGATCGATTTATCCTGGGTTTAACCATAAAGGGGATTATGGAAACTCTTGCAGACCTTCATTCTTACTCTCTCGCGCTCGACATAGGAACGGTATACAATGTGGGTTATAGGGATATAAAGATCGGCATGTCACTTCTGAACATGGGTTCAGATGCACGGCCAAGAGGTGAATACTCGGTAGATGGTGTGGATCATTCCTACGAATCATATCCTCTCCCGATTGTCTATAGAATTGGGACATCGGGGAGAGTCTTCAAGAATTTCCTCATTGCTGTGGAGATGGATAAGCCTTCGGATAATGTTGAGACATTTAAAATTGGATGCGAATTTACCCCTTCATCCTTCATTGCCATTAGAGGAGGATACAGGTTGAATTCAAAAACACCAGGCAGTAGTGGTCTCTCTTTTGGGACTGGATTTTCCATACCCTGGCGTAGCAGGGAATTCCTTTTAGACTATGCATATACTGATATGGGGCTTATTGGAGGAACACATAGAATCGGTGTGAGCTTGGGGTTGTAAGGGTCTGAAGTATGATAAATTAATCCGTAGGGCAGGGCTTCAGCCTTGCAATAAAGCTGGCAGGGCTTCCTGACTGCCCTGCGATAAAGCTGTAATTATTATGAGATTAGTTGTACCTATATTAATTCTTTCTATTCTCTTCGGTTGTGGCAGAAAATACCCGATACCGCCCGAATACGACTATAGTATGCCTCCCGAAGAATCGTACGTCCTTGTAGATACCTGGACGGGTGATGGAGAGTATGAACTGGATAACGTTGTTGATGTCATTGTTGGGACAGATGGGTTTATTTACGTACTGACCAGAGTTGATGTAAAGAAATTATACGAGAACGGACAGCTCCATGAAATAGTAATCGAGGGTCTGTCCTCTGCCTCTGCTTTACATCAAGATAAATTTAGAAATATTTTTATAACGGACGATGATTTCATAAAGATGTTCACAAGGGATGGAGATCCGCTCTTCTCGTTCGAGGATACCAACTTTGTCAGTCTAGCCGGTATTACATCGAAGGATGATAAAATCTATGTTTCAGATAGTGAAAGAGATCTCGTATTAACGTTCGATACAACCGGGAGTATCATAGATACAGTTGCTTCGTCGGGTGCAGGTATCCTGAATGTAGATAGGCCAATGGACCTTTGCACCCGGGAGAACAGAATCTTTATCGTTTCATCTGGTCATAACTGGGTTGAGGCATTATCCATAAGTACGCCGAGAGTAAATCTGCTTCATCTTGGAGGCGAGACCCACAGCGGCGATACACTACCAGAATATTTTATAGACCCCATTGATGTTGCATTAGACGATTCTGGGTGTGTATATGTTGCTGAGGCAGGAAATAAGAGAATACAGAAGTTTGCCAATGACGGTAGTTTTATAGTTGAAACGGACTTGACCGAGGCTCCAGTTGGTGTGGCTGTATCCCGTGACGGGAGAAGTATGTATGTTGCCTTTCCAGATAGCGTAAAGAAATACAAAAGACCGGAGACCCCTGGTGCCCCGGAGTAGTGAAGAGAGAAGAGAGTGTTATGTGTAATGTGAAGAAGAGGGTAGTTAGCTGTTGAGAGAGTGTGGGGCAAGGCTTCCTGACTGCCGTCAGGCAAGTTAGCCTTGCATGAAGAGCGGAAAGAATACTAAGCACTATGGACCAGGGACTTTGAACAGAGAAGAGAGAATTACGATTGACGAGTGACAATTTGCGATTGATGATTGACGATTGACAAGGACTAAAGACAAAAGATTAATGACCTAATGACTCCTGTCTCAAGCAGGCGTCAGGCAGGTCAGCCTTGCAATAAGCAAACCTGAAGGTTTGCCCTACATACCGGCACATTGTAGGGCAGGGCTTCCTGACTGCCGTCAGGCAGGTTAGCCCTGCGAGAAGAGGAAATCAGGGGGTTTAAAAGCTGATTATATATGAAGAGGTTTTTACTCATAGTTTTGATACCTGTTTTAGTATTAGCGAAGACCGATAATTCCAAGTACACGACTGCTGGAAACGTCTATCTTACAGTAACAAATTATGGTATGGTTGGTTCTGGATTCAGGATATGGGACCCTGAAACAGGAGAACCTCAGCCATCCTGTGAGTATCCTGCTGGTACTAAGACAGAGCATTTATACAGGGCAGGACTCTGGGTAGGTGCAGTAACGCCACACGGTATAAGTGTAACTACAGGCGTTAATGATGCAACCACTATAACCCCAGGTTCCAGTGAGGGATTCGAGTTTTACCCAACTCGCAGCTCTGCAGATACTGTTTTAGAGAAATCCAGTCTTATGACATCGAGGTATTAT
>CAZRTU010000294.1:0-2774 GCA_964603075.1 uncultured bacterium | reverse complement strand
AGCCCCATTATTATACAGGTGATGGCGGCAGAAAGGACTGTCGCCATAACAGCCCCCTCAAATGGGACGCCTCCCTTCGACAACAGAGAGGGATTGACAAATATGATGTATGCCATGGTCATAAACGTAACCAGACCTGCAAGGACCTCCGTTCCCGCTGTTGTGCCCCTCTCCCTCAGCTTGAAGATCCTGTCTAACATAACCACCTCCTCTGTTGATGAAGCCCAGAAAAGCACCACCCATTACATCCCTGACTGCCGCCTGCCTGACGGCAGGCAGCAGTCAGGGATTAACGCAGACAGTGAAAGGCAGTAAATAGCAAATAGATAATAGAAAATAGAAAATAGTAAGACTGAAGACATAAGACAAGAGACTAAAGACCCTATGACTTTCTTTATTACAGGGTTGTTTTCAATCTTATATGTAACCTCCCCTGTATGATATCTCTTCCCCTTCCAACACCGTAATCAACACTCCACCTTCCTATCCCTGTCCGGAAAGAGACACCGAGACCACCACTGAACATTATTAGGATGGGACCTTCTATCTTCTCTACATAACCGCAGTCAAAAAAAGGGAAGACTCTGCTTCCTCCTCCAATCGGTATCCTGTACTCCAAATTTCCCCATATCCCCTTCCTGCCCTTTACCTCCTCCTCATCATATCCTCTTACACTACCTGCTCCTCCTACCACTACCATCTGGTGCAATGGTATTGAATCTATAAAAGTTGCCTCACCATTAACTCTAAGGAAGATTCTTCCCGCGAGTAACTCGGACCAGGAACTCAACCTATCAATCCCATCCATCCCGTATCGAGTGTAAAAAGAAAAGAGCAAGGATTTCTTCTCTATCTTGCCCCCAATCAATCCAAACCAAATACTCCTTCCGGGTGTAACCTTCTCCCACTCCGCACCAAACCTCAACGAGTACTCAAAAAGGGGGGATACATTGAAATATGCCTTTACATTGTTTACCATTAGAGTGTCGTATAACTCATTTTCTGCCTCAAGGCTCAGGTCTACAGGATAACCCATAAGCCATGGCTCCGTATAATGGAGAAAGATAGTCTTCCTCTCCTCTCGGTATGATGAATATCGACCATCGAGTCTTCTTCCTGTACCGAATAGATTATCTATGTCCACCTCGAGAAATCCTGTTATATTGCCGGAACTATACCCCAAGAGACCTTCAAGGGAAGATGAGGCAAGTTCCTTGACATCCAACAGGAGATATCCATTTCCACTACCATCTCCGAGGCTAATCGGCTGGATAGATCCGACCTCTATAAAGCCCAACCTCTCCAGCCTCTCTCTTGCCTTATCTATCATGACCGGATCAAATATCTGGGTCTCTTTCAGCCTGAATTCTCTCTCTATAACATTCTCGCGAGTTAGTGAGTTACCAACTACCCTCACATCTTCTATGTAAAGTTTTACACCCTCATCTATCCGAAGTGTGAAAGATATACCGTCCCTTAAGAGATTAAAATCACCTGGCTCTATCAGGACGAATGGATATCCCAGCTCCTGGTATCTTGTCAACAATCTCTCTATGCCTTTCTCAATCTCTTGCTTTGAAACAGAATTGATATCTAAAATATGATGAATTTCCATCTCACTGAATACAGAATTCCCCTCTATCTTGATATTCCCTAAGAGAGGGAGTGAATCTAATCCAGCACTCTCCAGATTAAAGAGGATAATTAGAAGCCACATATTATACCAATTCTTTTACACCTTCTTCGTCTTCCATCTACCCAGATTAAACCACAAAATCAGGCTGACCCCCTGAATTATACTCGAGAGAAGAAACGCAATCCATATTCCCGCAGTATTGAAAAACTTTTCAAGCACATAGGCAAGTGGTATTCTGATCAAAAAGAATGTGACAAAAGATATTATCATGGGTGATAGAGTATCTCCTGCACCCTGAAGCGCCTTGGAGAGTACGAGTGAAACCGCCATAAATAAAAAACCGGCCGATATAAATCTCAAGAATTCAGTACCTGTTAGTACGACCTGCGGTGTAGAATTGAAGATGCCTATAATCTGCCTGGCGAAGATGAAAAACACCACAGATATAGCTCCTATAATCATCTCACTGAAGGCCACAGAAAGCCATGCAGAATGGTGTGCTCTTCTTGGCTTACCCGCCCCAAGATTCTGACCAACGAGCGTGGCTGCTGCGTTACCAAAGGCAACTCCAAACATAATGATAGGTAGACTTAGCCTGATGACTATACCATATCCAGCGACAACGTAGGTGCCATATCTTGCTACTATCCACATAAGTGCGATTGCTGCCAGGTTTCTCACAAGGGATTCGAGTGAACCAAAAAAGCCAATCCTCACTATCCTCCACATGAGCGGGAGGTCTAATTTTAGATGTCTTTTCTTTATATGTAGATAGGAATATCCTCTAAAAAATACAACCGCAAGTATGGGGAGACCGCACCCTCTGGATATAACCGTTGCCAGAGCAGACCCAGCAACACCCATTTTCGGAAATCCAAACATGCCGAATATCATTATGGGATCAAGGACTATGTTGAGTACTGTAGAGAAGATCATAACCCTCATCGGTGTTACTGTATCTCCTGCCCCTCTCAGTGCAGAGTTGAGTGTTATGGAAAAGAAGATTGTAAAAGAAAAGACAGAGATGATTCTCATGTAGACGAGCCCGAGTTCTTTAACCTCATCAGAGGCGCCAAGTATATGGAGGAGAGGACCTGAGGCAAACCAGCCAAATATCGCCATAAAAACGGAGAGTGCC
>CAZRTU010000293.1:0-2786 GCA_964603075.1 uncultured bacterium | reverse complement strand
AATTCTCTTTTCATCTTTACCCATTTGTTATATATCAATTAACAAACTCAGATTATCAAGTCTAAATTTCAGTTTTCAGCCTGGATCCTACTCTCTCTTCCCTCTTCCCTCTTCCGTCTGTCAGATTCTTTAACCAAATAAACTCAACAAACCCAACAAACTGCATAGTCCATAGTCTCTCTTCCCCCTTCCTTCTCCTCATTCCCCGGTTCTTAGTCAGTAAAGTCCTACCTTAATATGATTAGTTTTTCCTTCCCTATATGATTGCCATCGAGTTTAACCTTTAGAAAATATATTCCGTTTTGCAAGTTTTTCAATGGTAGCATATAATCACCCTCAATCCACTGAACAGGTCCATTGTGATACACTAATCTTCCACTTATATCATACACATCCAGTTCAATCATCCTCCTCTTTGAGAAATTAAGATGAATCGTTATCCCTCCAAATGATGGGTTGGGGTATAATGAAAAAGAAGGAGAATATGTAATTTGCTGTGATTCTTCAACGCCAAGAACCGCACCGAACTGGTGTAGTCCAGGGTCACCATAGAGGTTAAATACATATGCATTAATCCATAACCCTGTCAAATCCATAAAATCATTTCGTGCAAGATCATATGCATTGCAGACGATACCTTTACTCAAGGTAATATCTTTCATCAATCTATAGAAAAAGTGATATGCCACACCCCCAAGATCTGATAAAGAAACCCACACAACCCTTGAACCACAAACCACAGCTGAGGAACCGTGATGTAAGAGGTGAGCACCAAGTCCATATTCTTCAGGTTTACCACACAAGCATGACCTGAGGAAAGTTGTGGCTGGAAAGTCGTTATCCAACTGATAGACATCACTTGATTGCAAACAGATAGGCCACTGAAACTCATTATTCTCTCCAATACTATCTCCATCGTCCCATACCCATATTTTTCTTGCATAACCACCAGTCCCTCCGTGATTATACTCATATACAATCCCTTTTCCATTCCAATAAGAAATCATACTGGCATGCGTAAGAGAATCAGTGCATGGGTATGGACTTGCTCTCAATCCTGCTTTTTCATACAGGAGAACAGCGTTTGATCTTTCTATTACTGTATCTTCCATCAGCCTTTCCATTTCATCGGCGCCATCAACCCTCGGATAAGTACTATAATTTTCACTTTCAAAAAATATCATACCACCTGCGAGTAGTGAAGCAGTTTTGTATGACAAATCAGTATTGCAATCAAAGGCTATCGTCTTCTCACATATATCTTCTATAGTACCTGAAATACTGATAGGGATTCTTCCTACATGAACGTCAGCATGGTAACCTGGATTGTCATCTCCATAAGGCTCAAGGTCTTGATTGAAAACCTCACCATAGTAATCATCTCCATCACTATTCCAGGAAAGACTGTCAGGGTCAGTTAATTCTGCATAATAGAGGTCGCTCGGTATCGGAGAAACGTCAGGGTCATTATGTGGACTATCAGGATCATTATTAAATGGAACCATTTGACGCATTGGTATTTGTGATATATCCCCTACAAATAAAACATACTTAATGTCGGGCATATTTTCTCTTAAATAGTTTCTTATCTTTTGCTCAAGGTCATCTCCTGTTACATTCGATTCAATGTATTCTATTGTAACAACATTCACATCATATCCCTGGCTTTGCTTGTATAAAACGAGGGTATCAATTGAACTCTCAAGTGAAGATGGAATTATTATTGTGTATCCGTTTGCTCTGCTGGGATTTGTAGTTTTATACCATCTCTGTGCGTCTTTCCAGTTGTATATAGCCTCTTTCGCTATTTCATCATAAGTAATGTCGTTCATCAGACCCTTCCAGAACTTTTCCCTTTCGGTTTCAGGAGCTGGTATTCTGTATTGTATTTCAACCGTAATAACCGATGTATAGTAGAGTTTCCCGGAGACTGGTTTGTAGGCAAAGGGATAACAGACAATATTTACCAGAGTATACTTCCTGAGACCACCTTTTGATAGAAAAGTTCCATAAGTCTCTGGATACAATTTATCAGAGGAATAGTATTTATTCTTTATCTTTTAATAATACACCCATATTCTGTCAACTGCCTTCGGTTTATTTGAAATTGGGAATGCTGGTTCCGCAGGAGGGATTGTGAACTCTCCCAATTCATTTCTTATTCCATGAAATTTTACAGATTCGAAGAGTGCTCCAGGAGGAAGAGCAATGGTTAACTTCCTGCAAGGCAACTTCGGAGCACCAGGTGTGTGGAGATATACTCCGTTTTCCACAATAATAGTTTCATTGGAGATAGAGTATTCCGGTATTGGTACATCTATAATTAGTACATCCGCCCTTCCGGAAACAACAAAAAACAATATAAAAAATAACATGAAGAACAACCGCATAATCACCTCCCATTCCTTATTTCTGGGTATGATACCGATTTCCCTTTCATAATAGCATTGAATGTGGAAAATGTCAAGAAAAAAATCAGGGGCTATTGGGGTCAGGCTAAGAGATAAGAGATAAGAGATAAGAGATAAGACCTAAGACATGAGACACAAGGACAGGAATGGGGTCGGGTCTTTATTTTTAAGTTTACTTGACGGATTTGCGCTACGCTTCAACAGATTCTAAGGATGTTAAATTGTGCTCATAACACCAGAAGTTTTGCCTCCCCTATTCTATTTTTCTCCCCTTCTCCTTTATCTTTAGGTCTTAGGTCTTTTGTCTTTAGTCTTTTTTTATTTCATCTCTCTTCTCTCTGCAAGGCTAAAGCCTTGCCCTACTCTCTCTTCTCT
>CAZRTU010000292.1:0-2787 GCA_964603075.1 uncultured bacterium | reverse complement strand
TTATCTTTAAGTGTGGATGGATCCTGGAGTAAGTTTTCCACCCTGTCCAGTCGTTTCTTTATCTCCTCTAAACTGTTTCTTATGAAATCTTTTATATCCATATTTTATGGTTGGTAGGCTCAAAGTCTCCTCATCGAATATATGATCCTTGTTATGAAAGTTCCATATGTTGTGGCTATAAGAAAGATCAGAAACCAAACAAATATTCTTACCCCAAACATGCTTCCGATTATCAAAAATATCATCCTGAAAGTCCTGTCAGCAGGACCAACCTTGCACTCTATTCCAACGCCTTCTGCCCTCGCTCTTGCATAACTGACCATAAAGACCCCGAGCATCAAGAGGAAGGTAAGTGACGTCACCAGGGCGTTGTAGCTCATATAATAGATAGCAATACCAAGAAGGGGCAGGAAATCCGAAATTCTGTCCAAATTTGAGTCCAGGTAAGCCCCTTTTGTGGTTACCTTATTCTCTATTCTCGCAACCTGACCATCCAGAATGTCAAACAAACCAGCCAGGGCAATAAAGGCTCCACCTATAGGAAACCAGCCCTTTAAGTAAAAGAAGAAAGAACATATAGAAGGTATAAGTCCTAATGTGGTTATCAGATTAGGCGGAACATTTTTCTTTGCCAGAAACCTGGCTAAAGGTGCCAAGATATTCCTCCCCACCTCCTTAAATCTGTCTGCTCCTGTCACTCTTTGCCTCCATGACTACAACAAACTCACCTCTGGGTTTGGTAGCAGAAAAGTACTCTATCATCTCCTCTATTGTCCCTCTCCTAATCTCCTCGAATCTCTTTGTTATCTCTCTAATCACAGCGATCTTTCTATGGGGTAATACCTGTTTGAGGTCTCTCAAGAAAGGCAGAATCCTGTGAGGTGATTCATAAAATATCAGTGTTCCCCTGTAATTAGATATCTCTTTTAGTCTCTTTAGTCTCTTCCCGCTTCTCCGCGAGAGAAAACCTTCAAAGGAGAATCTATCAGTGGCAAATCCAGATACCACCAGAGCACTAACAAACGCAGATGGCCCTGGGATGGAAGTTACATTTAAACCGTTTTTTACAGCCTCTCTCACAAGGTAAAATCCAGGATCCTGGATCCCAGGGGTACCTGAATCCGTAACCAGCGCAACAGATTTTCCGGACTCTATATTTGATATTATTTCGGGCGTACGGACTATCTTGTTGTGGTCGTGATAGGATAAGAGTCTCTTGTGAATATCATAAGCCGAAAGGAGGGTCTTGGTCCTTCTAGTATCTTCAGATGCTATAACTGTAACACTCCTTAGTACCTCGATAGCCCTTAGGGTTATATCTTTGATGTTGCCTATGGGTGTTGATACAAGATAAAGACCTGGTTCAATACTCGATTCCATAAAGAAATATATTTATTTTTTTTCTTATCTGGAACTTATTTTATGAAAAAGCCTCGATATTCTTTCAATGTAGTCCTCAGGGGGCTCCACGCCTCTCCTCTTCATAACCTTCTTAGCTGTCTCGATTGCTTTATCCAATCTATATAAAGTAAGATCGTCTTTAGTACCCCATGAAAAAGATTCTATATACTTACTGAATGTTCCTCCTCCGTAAAGATTACAGAATACTCCCAAAATGCAGCCAGTAGTAAGTAAAGTGCCTATGCCTGTTTTGGTATGGTCACCGATCACCGACCCAAATTTCACAAGATTCGTATCAATATTTCCGCCGGGCAAACTGACTCTTATATTTCCATATGTGTTTTTAAGGTCAGAAGTAGTGGTGAGTGCACCAAGATTCACCCACTCCCCAATATAAGAGTGCCCTACAAATCCCTCGTGGTGTTTATTGGAAAAAGGGAGGAATATGCTCTCCTCAACCTCGCCACCCACCTTACATCCCTTTCCAATAGAGCATCCCTCCCTGATCTTGGCTCCGTCAATTATTGCCCCTTTTCCTATATAGGCTGGACCGTATATAACGCTCTGTGGACGTAATTGTGCATCTCTATCCACGTATATGGGACCGCCTTCGGTTACCAGATATACGGCTCTGTATACCTTGACGTCTTCATTGATAACACAGTAATCTGGATTTCCATCTATAGAAACCGTATTCGGATACTTACAGGAGAAATTCCCATACTCGAAATCTCTAAGGAGTATTTCTCTATTCATTCTTATCAAATCCCAGGGATACTTGATAATAGTAGCATGAACTTGCCTTGTTTTTGCCTCATTTGGCAGCATACCATCTCTGGTCCTAAATGCTACTATCTCATCCTTACACCTGAAGATCTCATCCTCACCATCGGGTTCTATCCTCTCATAAAATATCGCCCTACCATTAATATATAAGCCACTTGACCTTTCATTCTTGTGCATCCTGGAGATAGGAACAACATCTCCATATATTCTCTCAAATCTTTCGATAGTACTCCACATTCCACATACAAGCTCAAAAACTGGATGTAGATATGTAAGTGGAAGGAGATCTTCCCATGTCTCATCTTCGTATATGTAAACCTTTGACCCCATGTTGCCTTTTAAAAAACGGATTGTTAATTCCTATATCTAAGAGTGGCTTGATAAAAGGATTAATGGAGTGGATTCACGTAGACCGGCTCATCAGCAAACCCAATATATGTTGGATGTTACCAAATCGTATTATACACCTAGTTTCGGAATTTGTCAAGTTTTTTATAATAATACGATGCGCGGAAGCATCTGTGTATTTAAGATATGAGGGGTGCCCCAGTTGCAGAGCACCCCTCATAAGAAAAATTAAAGGGCAAGGGAGATATCAAA
>CAZRTU010000291.1:0-2798 GCA_964603075.1 uncultured bacterium | reverse complement strand
ACGGACCAAATATTGGATGGGCACCTGCAGGACCAGGTGGTGCGCCTCCCAAAGACGCTGACTGCTGGACATTCGTATCCAGGGAGTCTTTCTATGGCGGTTCCCCTGTGAGGCAGATCGATTATAAGGAGGCTATTACAAACCATCCCATCTATGATATTAAGAAAGACATTCCCAAAAACAGAATAAGGGAGGTAAACTTCTCTGCTGCACCTGAACCAAAACTAACAGAGGTTTCCAAACCCAAAATCCTGTCTGATGAATATACGGCTGCGTTCGAAAAACCGCTCTTTAAGGAAAAAACTGCCTATAAAGATGAGGGAGAAAGGAGAGGGGTTCCGGAAAGGAGCGACGAGTTCTCCAGAAGAGAAGGAGAACCCATAAGACAAGAGGTGTATACCCCAACATGGAGCAGTCAGGCAGAGAAGGCGAACCCAGAACAAGAGAGACTTATAGTTAAAGAACCATCACATAGTGAGTATCTGGAGGAAAGGAAACGGGATAAACCGAGGGACCAATACAGCTACAAGCCTTCTCCAGCGAAAAAAGAGATCAAAAAACAGGTCTATACTCCCTCAGAGACTCAAAAGATCGATAGGGCAAAGAGTAGAAAAAAAGAGACACCTGCGACCACGGAGGAGATAAAAAGTTCGTCATACAATAACCAGCGTGCACCAATCACCAGAAAATCTACGATAGAGAATAGATCTTCAAACACTCAAAGGGGCAACCAAAAGGCAGACAAACAAAAGGCTAACAGGATATAAAATTTAGTTGATTACACAGATTGACGCAGATTTATAACCGATGATTCCACAGATCAAAAAGAGAGACTACAGACTAAGTGAATAGGGCAAGCGAGAAGAGGGATAAGGCAGAAATTAGAAAATTGCGAATAGAAAATAGCTAATAAGGACTACGCAATACAAGGTTAAGGTATTAAAGTATATCTTGGTTTACCCCAAAAAAACGGGGTAGACTGAGTAAACTCAATGACCCATAGATGTTCAATTTACTCCTCATATTATCATTGATCGGGGCTGAGTTCACAGAAAGCATACACCTGGAAGAGGGAGATGCGAGGGGGGTGGTGGATATAGATCTCTCCGGATGCAGGTTTTATATAAAAAAGGGAGAACCCGGCTCTATAGCTTCAGTGAAAATATGGTATGACGAAAACAGACTATTACCGAATATTGACTGCGAGCGCATAGGAGACGTCTGTAGGGTAAATATCTCTACCGAAGAAAAGGAAAACACAATGTTCGCTGAGGACTCCGCTTTGATAACTCTCAGCCCCGTAATCCCTCTATCCCTTCGGATATACACATCCACAAACAGTATCATAGACCTTAGTGAGATCATGGTAGAGGACCTCGATGTTGTTCTTGGCACAGGAAATACAGCCTTATTGCTGAGTGGACCAAACCCTGTTAGCTGCGAGAGGGTAAGAATATATGGAAACCTTGCGAGGCTCACAACAGAGGGATTGGGGAATCTAAACTTCAGCAATTTTTATATGGATCTAAACGCTGGTATGGCTAATCTTGACATGCGGGGTGAATACAGGGGCAGATCTAATGTTGAGATAAAATCGGGCATAGCAGTAATAAATGTTACGCTTCCCCAGAATACAGGAGTAAGACTAAAAACAAATGGCATCATTTACACAACCGCCGAGGGTTTAGCCAAGGATGAGAACTGGTACACCTCATCGGACTTTAGTGAAACAACTGGCGAACTCGTTATTCACGTACAAGGTGGACTGGGCAGTTTGAACGTAAGCTATGAGAACGATTAAGGTAGAGAAATATATTGAAATAATATCCCTCCTTTTACTCTCAGCACCAATTAGCTCCCAAGGTGATTTAGACCTTCCAAGAGTAATATCACTCGTTCCCAGCGTAACGGAGATAATCTACGCGATTGATGGAGAGGAGGCATTGGTAGGAGTTGTTGATCCAGAGGGATACCCAACCAATGTTGATAAGGTAATAGTCGGAAGGTATTCCTCGCCAAACTTTGAGATGATATATTCCCTTGATCCCGAGGTCGTATTTATTGAAGGCGGTGAACAGGAAAGATTCAGAAGCCCTCTTGAGAGTCTCCAAATGCGTGTCGTGACCATCAATCCAGAGGATATTGAGGGGATATTTTATGCCGTTTTAGAGATAGGCAAGTTACTCAACAGAGAAAATGAGGCATCACTGCTTGTGGATTCGCTGAAAAGAGAGCTTGATGAGATAAGGGGGCTACAGAGACCCAAGAAAGATAGAAAAACGGTATTCATTGAAATATCACAGAATCCTCTTATAACCGTGGGTATGGGGAGTTTCATAAACGGCTTAATGGAGGAGGCCGGTGTAATAAACATAACATCCGATATAGAGTCTCCATACCCTGTTATCTCACAGGAACTTGTAATAAATAGAAATCCAGACTTCATCATCCTTGCCCATAAGGATGGAACCCACCCTGAGGCGAGGATCGGATGGTCTGAAGTCGAGGCTGTAGAGGATGGTAATATAGTTGAAGATATAGACCTTGATCTGCTTTTGAGACCTGGTCCAAGGTCGATAGGGGGGATAAGAGCCTTGATCTCTGCGGTCTATGGGGATCTATAAATCCACATTCTAACCAAATAGCCCTTCGAGTTCGATATCTGGGTAATGACGAATAATGTCAAAGGCATCCACGGTCGCCTTTAGAAATATCCTGATCCCCCTCTCTGAAAATGGCATAAGCAACCTCTTTAACTCTGCCTCTCTATGCTTTGAGATTTCTATATCGGGAAATGA
>CAZRTU010000290.1:0-2800 GCA_964603075.1 uncultured bacterium | reverse complement strand
ACGCTAAGGCTAATATTCACTCACCTGGCAAGAGTGTGGTCATCGATAGTGAAATTAACATTTCACCTTTTGAGGGCTGGACAGATGGAGATTACGTTACCCCACCGATTAATGAATGCG
Source organism: uncultured bacterium (assembly GCA_964603075.1). Taxonomy (GTDB): domain Bacteria; phylum Hydrothermota; class UBA3073; order UBA3073; family UBA3073; genus JAGMCL01. The sequence continues at coordinate 2,680 of CAZRTU010000290.1, read as the reverse complement.
TGATATATGAGGCCCACATAGGCGATATATCCTATTCAAATGAGCAGGTGGACAAACATAATGGAAGGTATCTGGGTCTTACGATCAATAAGGAAGGCTCGCCTCTACACCATCTAAAGGAACTCGGAATCAATGCAGCAGAACTCATGCCAATAGCTGAAGTTACAAATGGTAACAGTTTGGATATTGAGGAAAACTATCACTGGGGATATATGACCAGTCTATTTTTCGCTCCCGAGAGCTACTACAGCACTGACCCTGCAAATATAAAACAAGTTGGAGAATTTAAGAAACTTGTCAATACTTTGCATAATAATGGAATAGCTGTCATACTCGACGTTGTCTATAACCATACGAGCAATCGGGACAATTATTTCAGATTGATAGACGAGGAATACTATTACACTGGAACGAACAACTCGGGCTGCGGAAATGACTGTAACTGCAGGAGACCGATGATGCTGAAGCTAATCCTTGATAATCTGAAATACTGGGTCTCTGAATACCATATAGACGGGTTCAGGTTTGATATATCTAACCTCATAAACCAAAAAGAGCTTTTCAAGAAGGAGAATTTAGAAGCAATTAACAGAGCCAAGGCAACAGGTGGCGATGTGATAATGATAGCTGAGAACTGGGCATACGACAGAGGTGAAATCAAGGGAACTGGCGTGGCTCAATGGAATGACCAATTCCGAGAAAGAGGCAAGGCTTTTCTGGCTACTGGCGAGGGGCGTAGTCTTATGGAGAAAAGCATACGCTGGTCTTACGATAGGGAATGGTATGCAGGTCCACACGAATCTATAAATTATCTTACGAGTCACGATGAGGAGACGGTTGCGGGTTTTTTAGAAAGGCACGGTGATAGTAAAGGAATTCAAAAGAAGAAATCTAAACTTGGCGCCATCTTACTATTCACTTCCCAGGGCACTCCGATGATACTGGAGGGACAGGAGATGCTCAGGAACAGACCGAGACAGAGGTTGGATCTGCGAACCAATGTTATAAATTGGGAACTGGCGAATATAAACAGAGACCTTGTAGACTATTATGCAGGATTGATAAACTTGAGAAGAAAACATCCTGCACTGAGGCCCGATAGGGATATGGGTGACGATTATATCAAATTTTTAAGACATAGCAATTACAAGGTGCTAAGTTATATACTAAACTACAATGGAAAAATCGACGATTATAGATTCTTGGTTATAGTGAACGTTGATTCGAAGCAGGTTGAGTTTTCCCTGCCCGAGGGCGAGTGGGCACTGGTAGTCGACCCAGATAAAGCTGGTAATAAGATTATAGGAATTGAAAAGTGGAAAATAACAGTCCAACCATACTCGGGTATGATACTCATACAATAGACTTTTTAAAAACCTATGGGGTCAGACCTGAAACAAGAATCTAAGACAAATTTTTCTTTTCTGTCAATTTCTTAAATTTACAATCGCTATCTCCCAAAAATATATCATTCCTTCTATTACCATGGGCAATAAAATGACAGAGGATACCAAGATATTCCGCCTTCGATCTTTTTGCCAGAACATAATTTTACACCGACCTTCTCCTCTTATCAACTATTTTCTTTTTTCATAGGTGACCCCAGATTCGATTATAAGCTACGAAGTAAAAAATAATGAGAGGAAAATCGCCTTCTAAGTTATGCCCCAAAATTATTCTTGAGGGCACGAGATTGACCCATAAGACCGATATAGCCTTCAAGTTGAATGAGCACCCTCGAATAGTAGGTCCCAGGAAGTACAGATACCACTCTCCAATAATATCTGCCGAGTGGTGTGGATTTACAGATTTCCCATGGGGAAGGGGTCTTATCAATTTCGAGCCCGCGGAAGAAGAACTGGCAATGGAGACATACCGAACCTGGGTGAGATTGTTTGAATTACTCAGATATTATTCCTGGATTATTGACCGATTCCACATATCAACCAAAGTTTATCAATCAGCCCTCGGACGGCATTACGATTTCAGATGGCTTGAAGAGAAGCTCTTGCCCCTCGGATTTCGCATCGTTTTTTGCACCCGAACAAGAGAGTCTTTTGGCAAGGCAAGAGAAAAGAGGTTAAAAGTCTCGGGCAACCCTAAGCAATATGCGGATCTGAACATATTCATAAACGAGCAGGAAGAGTTCAGAAAGGTTATCGCAAAATCAATTCTGCCTAATCTTGAGGTGGACGTTTCCCGTGGGAACTTAGATAAAGTTTGTGATAAGATAGCCGACTGGCTTACGCTTTAAAATCTGGTTAACAACAGAAGGGGGGTTATCTACGTATGCAATAGAGTATAACTAATCTCATTGATATTTTTTCCCTGTGATTTTCCCTTGACTTTATATCCATTTTGGATTATAATTTGGATTATAATAAGGATAGAATGACAGGTAGAGAAATCAAAATAACTATGGAACAAAATGGTGGAATCACCGTTACTCTTCCTTACAACCCAGTTTATATTGAAAGACTTAAAAGGAAAGATAGTCAATCCTTTGGATAACTTACAAATGTGAGGAGGTGATAAATAAAGACGAGAAAAGACATCTATAAGGATATATATCCGAAGTTTACTTCGGATATAACACCATATTGGAGGGATATCTGCAATTAACTGCGGATATAAACGAGTTATATGAAATTCCTCGCTTTAAAATTACTTTTTAAATAAA
>CAZRTU010000289.1:0-2824 GCA_964603075.1 uncultured bacterium | reverse complement strand
GAGCAGACATCTCCTGGAAAATTTTCATATGAGAGTATCTCCTCCAGTCTCTTTCTTGTCTTGACTTTCCCTCGGTCGGCTGGATAACCAAGAGTAAGCAGGGCAACTACCTTATACTCATCTGGTATCTTTAATATTCGCTTAACCTCATCCTGATAGAAGGCTCCAATCCAACAGGTGCCAAGACCAAGCTCTACAGCCTGCAGGGTCATGTGGTCGACCGCAATGGCAAGGTCTACTGCATATGCAGGAATACCACATCTCATTATATAGGAAGGATTGGTTGCAACTGATGCGATAACGACCGGAGCCTCTCCGACGAACTCCTGATCAGCGGCAGCAGTAATAAGTTCCCTTCTGGTTTTTTCCCCTCTTACAACCACAAATTTCCAACCCTGTCTGTTACGAGCAGAAGGCGCCAATCTTGCTGCATCTAAGACAAGCATAAGTTTTTCTTCCTCTACAGGCTTATCAAGATACGACCTGGCACTGAATCTATTCTTGATTGCATCTCTTACATCCATTCTCTACCTCCGCATTTTTACTTTGAAGTCCGCGATTATCCATTTGTTATATAACTCTTGGCTGTAATTAGCCCTGCGAAAGCAAACCTAAAGCCTATCCGCCCTACATTCTTTTCCTTAAAGGGGACCATTGGGTGGTGCACTAAAAAGAATAACCCAGGATAAAAGAGTATTGGAGATTATTGATTTGGAGATATAAAACCTTAGCAGCAAACAGATTTTTACCACTGATTATGCCCCGTATTTCTTTAATTTCAGTCCGTTGGCGAGCATAAGTGACATAACATGGAGCGAAGGAAATCTACCGAGCCCTCCTCTGGCACAGTTTTTCTCTGTGAAGGAGGAAACACCGTCTGCGATAACGAAGGGGGAGAAGAGCATAAAAGGATTGGGGTGCCATGAATGAGCCTTTAGGATGGCGGGGGTCGAGTGATCTCCTGTAACAACCATGACATCGGGTTTCAATGAAAGAACCTCAGGTAAAATAGTGTCGATTTCCTCTATCAACTTCACCTTTCCCTCAAAATTACCATCTTCACCAAGAGAATCCACTCTCTTGACATGAAAATAGAAGAAATCATAGTCATTCCGTTTCCCTTTTAGTGTCTCTACCTCTTCATATATGGTCTGCCCTGCCTCGAGGATATCCATACCGACAAGCCTGGCGAGTCCTTTGTACATTGGATATGTGGCGATACAGGCTGGAGTGAGCTTAAACCTTTCTTGCATAGTCTTCAGGGCGGGATGCTTGGCAAAACCCCTGAGCAAAACCATATTGACCGGGGGTTCTAAAATCTCCTTCGACCTTTTCACAAACTCTCTCACCACTCTCGCAGTCTTTTCTGACTTCTTTTCTGTTGCCTTGCACTCTATGGGTCTTTCTCCCACCTTTTGCGGATCAGTTTCCAATACATCGGGATAGAGTTCATCTCCTCTAAATAGAACCACAAACCTGTGTTCTTTTCCAGGATGTATGATGATATCCACATCCTCGATTCTTTTAATCCTACTCCGTAATCTATCACATATCTCTTTATTCTCTTCAGTGGAGATCCTCCCCGCTCTCCTATCTACAACTGTTCCTTGCTCATTGATAGTGGCAAAATTTCCCCGTGTTGCTATATCTTTATCTGTAACTTCCAGACCAACGCCAAGGGCCTCAAGTATACCCCTACCTATCTCGTACCTTATGGGGTCGTAACCGAATAGGGAGAGATGGGCAGGACCTGAGCCAGGTGTTATTCCCATTGCAATTGGATCTGTGAGCCCCAAGATTGATTTTTCTGCCAGTGAATCAAGATTGGGAGTCCTGGCTTGCTCCAACTCGGTAATACCATTTAATGGGGCACCTCCTAAGCCATCAATTAAAAATAGCAGGAGTTTCCTTTCGTTCTTTAAGGTGAGTCTATCGAGTAATTCCATGGGCACTCCAATCTAACGTTCAATTACACTGATGATTACACAGATTAAAATACCACTGATTACAGAGATTATAGAAAGTGAAGACTGAAAACCAAAGGCTAAGGATTACAATAATAAATGACAAAAGATAAATAGTGCTTACTGCGGGAGCCTGGTGAAATCTGACACCTTATTAAAGAGGTGAGAGATATAATTTAAAAGGGCAAATCTATTTGCTTTGATCTCCTGATCTGTCGACATAATTAGCACCTCATCAAACAGATTGTTGACATAGGGTACTATATCCCTCAATATGTTGATAGAATCATAGAACCTCTTTTCACTAATACTCTCATCTAATAGAGGCTTTGCCTTTTCTGCCCTCGAAAATAGCTCCCTTTCCTCTTTCTCTCTAAATAACCTCCTATCCACCTCCTTTTTAAGTTCTCCTGAACCCTTTAATATATTGTTAATCCTCTTTGATGCCAATATGATATCCTGCAGATCACTCTCATCTGTTAATGTCTGTGCGATTAACTTCATTTCAAGGATATCGTCTTTATCAAAGACTGCCGTTAAAATATCATGTGATATGCCACCATCGAGCATATACTGCCTCGCTCTTTGAATTATAAAATCGAATACCTCACGGCTGTAATCTTTTTCATACAGATTGAATGCCTTCTGGATGACCTCAACTAACGGAAGAGATATAGATTTATCCAAGATTATCCTCACAATGCCATTCGCAATCCTCCTCATCCCCTTTGGATCCTTGGAGGAGGTGGGGATGCCCGAAACCAGATATCCACCGACAAGCGAATCTATCTTGTCTGAAAGTGAGAGTATCATTCCCTCTTTCGTATCAGGGAGGCGATCATCAGCAAATCCAGGAAGGT
>CAZRTU010000288.1:0-2836 GCA_964603075.1 uncultured bacterium | reverse complement strand
CGGAAACTGCTCATCTCCATCTAACTCCCAAGCTTTGGAGGGAATATATATCGGATGACTGGTTCTACACAATATCTTTCTGGGGTTCTCCAGATCCAAAATGGCGGCGCAAACAGAGTATCCTCTCTCAATCTTGTTCTTCAGACCGTACGTCTTACAAATTTCTTCCTCAATTATACCAACGGCGTGATATATTAGCAACCACCCCTTTTCTGTCTTTATCAGCTGAGTGCTTGGCCCGATCTTTTCTTTTTCGTGTGGGTAGTCACCGACCTCCAAAAGTATATTCTGACTACGTTTCTCATATAGCCTTTCCCATTCTTTTCTGTTTTTGGAAGGTTCGAGTAATTGGTTGATACCCGCATCGAGGAAACCAAGATGAATATTGGGGTAAAAACGAAGGAGAATGTAATTATTTCCGTTTAATGGTTCAGGAAAGGGAACCGCATTACGTGAATCAAAGGAATCGACTATGCCGTGATAGGTTATATCAGAAAAATCCTCGGTAGAATAGATAGCAATCCTATCTGCGTTAGAATATCTAAATGTAGAATTAATCTTGCCGCAACCAACCAGTAGATATCTACTGTCATATTTAATTATACGGATGTCTTCTATCCCATATCTGAAGTCCTGGTGGTCAGTCCCATCGCCTCTTAGGGCAACATTATTATACCTTTTAAAACGAAGTCCATCGTCACTGATCAAAGGCCAAACCTCAGAGATATAGTTTTCCATATAAAAGCGTTCGATTCCTAATTTTTCATCAAAGAAAACCCCTCTTTGATATCCCTTGTGACACCTTGGTAAAAGGATCACCCTATCCTGAAATATCTCAGCTCCACCGTTAAAAACAGCCCCGTGCTTCAGCCCTCCTTGTTCGTGCCAGATAAGGCCAATATCCTCTGGCTTTACGATAGGATTACCTTCAAATGAATCAAGCATAAAGATTGCATCACCAGTTTTAAGACTACGAACTCTACCCTCACCTAATCTCTGAAAGGAAAGGTCTAACGTATTAATCATATCTGTCTCCCTTTTTCCTCTTTGAAATCAGTTCTCCAAACAGATGAATGAATTTTTCCGCGATCCTCTCGGTTTTATGGTTCTCAAGAAAAGTTATTACTTTTTTGAGGTCAAACCCATTTTCAAAAAGTTCTATAAGCTTTATTTTCATGTCCTTAAAATCACCGTACTTGACTATTTCGTCTCCATGGAGTTCAACGAAATTTGATTTATGGAACAGTATCGGACAACCCGAACCCAATACCTGACAGACTGAACTTGAAACAACAGCCTTATATTTTTTCGAAGATTCTCTGTGTATTAGCAAGGCATCAGATGCATGAAGATAGGTATATAACTCATCCAATGGAAGAGGCTTAATTTTAAGATCTATGAATTTATACATCTTCTGGGCTGCAAGCAATTGGTTCACATCGCTTTCTGGATTAGCTGTGACAATGTACCTGAGGGGATATTTAAGAGCTACGTCACCAAGAGCGGGAAGAATGCAAACGATATCTTTAGGTCTGAAGCCAAAAGAGAAAACGATCTTTTCATCTGTTGGAAGCCCAAGGTTTTCTCTTGCCCTGCTCTTATCGCCAAGTTGAAGAGGGTGGTATGGGTATGGAATCATGTAAATCCTCTCCTCGGGGAAGGACTTCTTGAGGTAATCTTTATATCTCTGATCAAAACACACAATAGCATCCCAATCAAACTTGTAGAAAAGTGGGTCATCTGGTGCCCTACCCTCATGGACTACCTGAACAGTAACAGCCCTTTCCTTAATATCAGGGTAAACCTCAAGTAATCTTTCAACTGGCATTCTTTCGACATTCTGAGCCACAAAAACGTCTAAATCTTCACTCAGAATTGGTTCGGGATCGAACCACGAGGATCGCGTAAAAGGAAAGATCTCTTCTACAGTAAAATGTCTGATTACAAAATTCTCGTCTCTTTGGAGAGTTGGCCTGGCATCAGGATGTTTGGTGGCAGAAAAAACCTTAAGCTGGTGTCCAGATTTCACCCAGGCTCTACCAACCAGCTCGGCGTGAATGGAAGGTCCATTGGCAGCATTCCAGAGGCACATCATTCCTATTTTCATCTATTGCTCCTGGTATAAGAATCTTTACCTTTGTTCTCTATTCATGTGTCAGAGTAACCAAGTTACTATCCTTTTTCCCGTATTAACATTCCTCATTCTGGGGGTAGTATTCGATTAATAGTATCTCTTAGAGTTATTTCAGGCTTTCGAGGGTTATCTATATATGCACTAAGAAGGAAAAGCAAATTCTATTATCACACTTATGAACTTCCTCTACTGTCCTGCAAAATAGAAATCAAGGACTCCATGTACTTAGTACCTTAAGAATCTATATCTCCTCTGTAAGCTCAACAAATCGATGATATGGTATTGCCGTCCAGCTCTCGGCTTTCACAGCTCCGAGCGAAAGTGATATCATAGATACCTTTGCAGCTACCTCTTCGTTGGGTGCCTCATATATATCCAGAAAATCGTAAGGACCAAGAAGTGCATAATGCCCGATGAATTTTACCTCTGGACATTTATCTTTTACGCGCTTCTTCCACTGCTCACCAATCTTCGCTCTCTCCCTTATCTTGCTGGTAATCTCTGGAGAGAGTTTTGTCATAAGTATATAAGTAGTCATAAAACCTCCCATTTCGAGAATGGGTAATGTGAAAAATTAAACCACAGAGCACGCAGAGTGCTCAGAGCATTTTTAATTTTTGACGTTGTCCCAAACTTTCGTGATGAATAAGTCAGTTGATACAATCTTTTGAAATTTGCCAATATTGTTTATTAAATTCCCCA
>CAZRTU010000287.1:0-2837 GCA_964603075.1 uncultured bacterium | reverse complement strand
TTGTAAATTCAAACGATTATCATAGACCTCCCTCCTCTTCTCCCTGAGCTCGTCCTCCTTCGCCTTCAGGTTCCTCATCTTCTTCTCGTAATTCTCATCCCCTCCGGAATCCTTTATATTCTTCTTTATCTCGTTCGTCTCTTTGGTGAGGGCCGCTATCTCGTCCTCCAGAATTTCATTCTGTTCCTGCAGTCTCTCCTTCTCCTTCATGTACTGCTTGGTTTCCTGGGGGACCTTGGATTTCATATAGAAACCCCCGGTCATTGCCCCGGAGGCCTCGACAAGGTCGCCATCCAGCGTGACCATCCGGATGCGGTTTTTCTTCGCTATCTCCTTTGCCTTGTCAATATCGTTGATGCAGGCGGTCCTCCCGAAAATGAACTCCATTATGCCCGTGTATTTCGGTTCGTGATGGACAAGTTCGGACAGCCATCCATAGGTCCCGTTCGGGAGAGAAGGCTTATGTAATGCGTCAATCCTGTCCATGGGGAGGAACCTCGCCCTCCCGATCCGGTTCTCCTTCAGGTGTTTGATACAACCAGCTGCGACATCCACGGAGTCCACCACGATATCATTCATGTGGTAACCCGCCGCGACATCGGAGGCTACCCTGTACTTGTCGGCGAACGTGACAAGATCGGATACGAAGCCGTGCACGCCATCAAAACTTATTATCTCCTTCAGTCCGGGCGGGACCCTTTTTTCCAGCATGCTCATCCCTTCTATCATCCGCTGGAGCCTTTCGATTTCCCTCACGTTGGATTCGATCAGGTTGTCCTTGCTCTCTATCGAGCTCTGGAGCTTCGAGAGCTTCTCGGTGATCTTTGCCTGGCCGGAGGCCTTGAACACATCCTTCATTATTCCCTCGAGCTCCTTCTCCTTCTCTGCGAATTCCCTGTCTATCTTCTTGAGATCCTCCCCCAGCCTTTCGACCTCTTCCTCCTTTTCCTTGATTTCCTTATCGCTTACGTTTATGTGCTTCTTCGCGGTGGAGAACTCCTTCCATACAATGGTCGCTTTTATAGTATCCAGCTCCCTGGTAAGGTTCTTGTATTCCATGGCAGCATCCCTATCCTGCTTCAGTTTCTCTATGATCTGCTCCTTCTGGTCAAGAATGATCTCGGCCTCCCTCACCTTCTCAGCGACCTTCTCCAGTTCCCTCATTGCCTGGACCTTCTTTTCATCATATTCGGTTATCCCGGATATCTCGTCTATTATTCCGCGTCTTTCGATAGCGTTCATCTCCACTATCCTGGTGACGTCGCCCTGCTTGATAATATTGTGCCCTCCCGGGCTGAGCCTTGCCTGGGTGAATATGTCCAGGATATGCTGTCTCGGCGTGACCCTCCCGTTCAGCCGATAGGTCGAGATTCCTTCCTTGTTCAGCCTCCTGGTCACGTGGACATTGTCTTCCTTTACCGGCAGCACGTTCGAATCGTTGGAAAAAACCAGGTTAACCTTCGCGTAATCCGACGCTCCTTTTTTCCTGCTCCCATGGAAGACCAGGTCACCCGCCTTCTTCGCCCTTATCTGTTTCGAGCTCCCCTTCGCCATCACGAAAGAGATCGCATCATTTAAATTTGATTTTCCCGAACCATTTGGGCCCGTGACCACCGCGAAGTTCGTGGGGAAGGGCATCGTGACCGGTCTCTTGAAGGACTTGAAACCCTGCATCACGATCTTCTCAAGACGAACCATTCATCTCACAACCCCAACCTGAATTTTCGAAAGACCACTTGATCCAATCAATACAAGCAGTCATACACTTATTACGAAAGACGCAGAACAAGATTCCGCGTCAAATTTAACAGATAATATAGTCTTTATCTGCCGATTTTTGCCATTATAATATTATGTGCGTGAATGTATTTATAGATGATCTCCGGACAAGTTTATTAAATTTATTATATCATTTATAACATGAACAAAATCACTTTACTCAAGATTGACGGAGCGTATAAATCCTTTTCCGTTTCCAAAAATTTGTTGGTCTCACCGAGCGTGTTCAGTCTATTGAAGGCAATATTATGATGGCCCTGTCAATCGGATACACCAGTTTCGGCGATGCGAAATTGGCAGTGAAAGAGGTTTTGGAAAGATATCATACACAAGCGGATATTATTGACGGCGGAGAGAGGCATAAATAAGGGATTCTTTCAATAAAGCATATATTTTATTCATCCAATTCTATTCAATGGAAGAAATAAAGCTCCTCCTGGACACGAATTTCCTCGTCATTCCCTACCAGTTCAGGGTTGACATTTATGCCGAACTGAGGAAGTTCGGGAAGCCTGACATGTATACCGTGGGACCCGCACTCCGGGAACTCGCCAAGCTGAAGAACGGGAACGAGGCCTTCCGTTTGTATCTGATCAAGGGCGGCAAGGTGATCGAGACCGGGGGGACGGACGCGGACGAGGAGATAGTGAAGCTTGCCAGGGAAGGGGATTATATCGTATGTACGCAGGACGTGAAGCTCCAGGAAAGGCTTAAAGAGCATGGAGTGAAGATCGTTTTTCTCCGGCAACAAAGGTATCTGGAGATGAAGTGAATTTATTCAAAAACAGGAAAATAATCTTTAAATATCAAAACAAAACATTCTATAAAGGAGGGATAAGATGTTCAAAAGAGCATTCGACATAGCGGTTAATGAAGAAATGATTAATAAAAAGAAGGTTTTTGTGGCTCATTGTTTGAACTTGGGCATTGCAAGCCAGGGAAGTAGTTATGAGGAGGCCATAAAGAACATAAAGGACGCCATTAATTTATATCTCGAAGAATGTCCGGAGAAAAAACCGCAAAGACTGGAGAGACTCCTTCCCCCGATAGCAACAAGG
>CAZRTU010000286.1:0-2848 GCA_964603075.1 uncultured bacterium | reverse complement strand
TCAATCTTTTTGACACTTGTACCCGTATAGACCTCAATCAGTTTGTTACTGCGAACATTCTGGATAGTTTCCCTTAGCAATCGCTGCGGAACTCTACCACCGAGCAAAAATTGGACCTTCTTGAGATTTCCGCCGAGATCGTTCTCCTTCTCTACGAGGAAGACCTGGTAACCTCCATCTGCAAGCGCGAGTGCGGCTGTCATTCCAGCCAGACCGCCGCCGATGACCAGCGCCTTTGGATCGATATCGACTGGCAGCTTTTGAAGAGGATTAAGTCCCCTGGCTTTAGCAACACCCATTTCAACGAGCTCTTTCGCCTTCTCAGTTGCCAACTCAGGCTCATTCATATGTGCCCAACTACATTGGTCTCGAATGTTCGCCATCTCAAACAAATATTGATTGAGTCCCGCTTCTCGTAGAGTTTCTCGGAAGAGCGGCTCGTGTGTCCTCGGGGTGCACGCTGCCACAAGCACGCGATTCAGATCATGCTCCTCGATGCGCTCTTTGATGGTGTCCATACAATCCTGCGAGCAAGCGTAGAGAAGATTTTCGGCATGCTCGACATTTTTCAGAGATTGTGCATATTCAACTACCTGCGGGACATCCACAACCCCAGCTATGTTTATGCCACAGTGGCAGATAAAGGCACCGATCCTGGGTCTATCGCCTATAACATCCTTCTCGGGTGGGAATTCCTTTTTGGAAACCTTTTTTTGCCGTTTCAGTCCGAGAAATCTTGCGGCACGCGCAGCTGCGCCGGAAGCCGTCATAACCGATTCGGGGATATCTCTGGGTCCGCTAATTGCCCCACATACGAATACCCCTGGTCGAGTGGAATCGAGTGGCTGAAAGTCAACCGTTCGACAAAAGCTGTAATCATCGAGCTTGATATCGGCACTTTGGGAGAACTCCAGGACGTCCTTCCTTTGTTGTAGTCCGACAGACAGCACTACTAACGAGAAGTCACGTGTCTCTCTTTTACCGCCCTGGTTTGCAAAATGCAACCTCAGGTCGCCGCCAGGCAGCTCGGTTATTTTCGCAACCCTTGAGCGAACAAATTCGACACCGAATTGCCCCTCTGCTCGTTCATAATATCTGTCAAATTCCTTACCAAATGCCCTTATATCCATAAAGAATATGGTAGGATCCAGGCCCCTAATATGCTCCTTTGCAATGATAGCCTCTTTGATAGCATACATGCAGCAGACCGACGAGCAGTAATTCTTGTTATTTTCCCTGTCTCTAGAGCCAACGCACTGGATAAAGGCAATATTTTTCGGAGTCTTGTCGTTCGCCGGGCACACAACATGTCCCATCTGCGGACCCGACGCGCAGAGCATTCGCTCAAATTCGAGCGAAGTTACCACATTAGGGAATTTTTTATATCCGTACTGGCCATATACAATCGGATTGAAAGCATCTATTCCTGCTGCCAGAATCACTGCTCCACAATCTATCTCGATCTCTCTATCCGTATCTTCGAAGTTTATCGCTTCAGCCGTGCAAGCCTTTTCACAGAGTCCGCATACTCCCTTCGTTATACGCAGGCAATGCTCGGCATCAATCACATAGTTGGATGGGACACTCTGCAGGAAATAGCGATAGATAGCCTTGCGGCTTCTCAGCCCCATGTCGAATTCGTCTGTAATTTTAACAGGGCACTTTTCCTCACAAAGTCCACAGGCAACGCATTTGTCCGGATCAACATATGTGGCATTCTCCCTTATCTTACACGTAAAATTGCCCGGCTCGCCGTCAATGGAGACGAGCGATGCATTTATGTGTAGGGTTATATCCGGATGGCGGGCACATTCACTCATCTTTGGTGATAGGATGCATAGAGAACAGTCATTGGTGGGGAAGGTTTTATCCAGTTGAGCCATACGTCCTCCAATAGAAGACGTCTGCTCAACAAGGTGAACATCGGCACCCATCTCAGCCATATCGAGGGATGCTTGAATCCCCGCTATCCCGGCACCCACTATTACTATTGAATTCTTCTTTAAACCCATGCGGATGTTCAAGAACATCTATTTTGTATAAGATCTTTACGCACCTATAGAAAAATCTCCTTCTTGGTAGGATTGGGGCCTAATTTTTTAATCTTCTCCGTATACTCTTTAACAACATTTGCAAACCTGGGACCCTCTGATGCAGATATCCAAGAAAGCCTCAATCTGTCCGATTCCATTCCCAGAGTTTCAAAGACCTTGCGCACACAAGCAAATCTCCTGCGGGCATAATAATTTCCTTCCTGATAGTGACAGTCTCCAGGGTGACAACCCGCTATCAATACGGCGTCTGCCCCTCTGAGAAACGCGGATATAACGAAAAGCGGATCCACTCTACTCGAACACATAACTCTTATGGGCAAGAGAGACGGTGGATATTGAATTCTACTCGTTCCAGCAAGGTCGGCCCCGGCGTATGAACACCAGTTGCATAAAAATCCTATTATCTTTGGTTTAAACTCGTTCTCCATCTATCAATCCTCCACTTCAGCGAATTCCTCTTTCTCATATTTGGTAAGAGGAATTGCCTCTTCCACATCCTTTCCCGGGATGTAATTAAATAGCTTTTGAACCTCTTCGCCCACCTTTAAGAAGATAGAAGAAAGTGGGATATCCGTAGGACATACATCCATACACATTCCACAGCCTACGCAAGAGAAACTCACATGAGTCAACCTGCCAAGATGGTAGAGGACCGTATTGGTTGGCACCCTCACACCCCCTCGTCTTCTAAGTTCACTCTCATATGTAGAAGTCTCGCATTCATAATCTCGTGAGTCGAAGTCACACAACTCACAGTAACATATAGGGCAAACTCTGTTACACCCATGGCAACC
>CAZRTU010000285.1:0-2853 GCA_964603075.1 uncultured bacterium | reverse complement strand
ATAATTCATTTGTCGTAACAGGCAGAACGAGCGGCGATTACTACCATAGAGTAAGGGCCATCGATGTATATAAAAACGTATCTGCGTGGAGCGAGGTAATAAAAGTTAACCTGAGAGAATATCTTGAACCATATAATTATCCGAATCCCTTTAAAGAAGGCACTAATGTAGTATATGACATACCGGAGGATGGGAAATTGTACATTTTTACGGTTTCTGGTAAGCTGGTTAGGACCCTGGATGTTGATGGAGATGATACCGAGATTTACTGGGACGGAAAGGACGAGGATGGAGAGGATGTTTCTTCGGGAGTATATATCTGTCGCCTGAGAACAGAGGATGAGACATTTGTGTTCAAGATAGCGTGTGTGAGATAGATTAACCACAGAGATAACAGAGAATACAGAGATAAATAGGACGCAGATGAACGCAGATTAACACAGATAAAAGAAGAAATAAATAAAAAGAGCTTAAAAATCATTTATAATCAGCGTCTGAAAAATAGCGGGATGCAGATGAACGCGGATTGGCTGGCGAAGAGAGAGGAGAGAGGAGAAGAGAGACTAAGCACTATGCACTAGGGACTGAAGACCTAAGACCAAAGACCTAAGACCAAAGACTCACACTACGGACTATGCACTATGCACCGAGGACTGAAGACCTAAGACCAAAGACCTAAGACACCTGCCTGCCAGCAGGCAGGAGAGATCAATGACCTAATAACTTTAGACTCGTCAGTGTCTAAAAGAGGGTAGGGTCTTGTCGATTTACTTCTATTAAATAGAACCGTATGGTATCCAAGGGCGGTTTAATAACGGAGTTTGAGAAAATATACGGCAGAAAACCTTCATTAATAGTCAGAGCACCGGGGAGGGTAAACCTTATCGGGGAACACACAGACTATAATGAGGGTTTTGTAATGCCCATCGCAATAGATAGATATACGAATATGCTTGTATCCAGAAGAGATGATATGTGGGTAAGATTAAACGATTTGAAGTACAGAGAAGAGGATGAATTTGAACTTGATTTTATTGAACACGCCAAAAGATGTAAATGGAGCAACTATCAGAGGGGAACAGCAAAAGTTCTTCTTGACGAGGGTTATAAATTTTTTGGGATTGATGCTCTGATATACAGCAATGTACCAGAAGGTGCAGGTCTTTCCTCTTCCGCAAGCGTTGAGATCGCCACTCTTCTATCATTCAAGGAGTTATACGGGCTTGATATAGAACCTTTAGAGGCGGTAAGACTCGCAAGAAGGGCTGAAAATGAATTTTTAGGCGTGGAGTGCGGGATAATGGATCAGTTTGCATCGCTCCTGTCTAAAGATGGTTATGCTTTGTTTATCGACTGCAGGACTCTTGAATACCGTTATGTCAGGGCTTTAATTCAAGGGTATGCATTTTTGATCTGCAATTCAATGGTAAAAAGAGAACTTGCAACCTCTGCCTATAATGAGAGAAGGAGTGAATGCAGGAAAGCCTTTAAGATTTTACAGAACCATCTGCCAGAGATAGAAGCATTAAGGGATGTTAAGATTGAAGACCTTAAGAGATATGCCTCCTCTCTTCCACCCATATTAAGAAAGAGGGCAGAGCACGTAGTCTATGAGAACGAGCGGGTTAAAATCGCTGTAGACGAGCTCCAGAGGAGAAATCTCAGAGGATTTGGGGAGTTGATGAACCAGTCGCACATAAGCCTGAAGGAGCTTTACGAGGTGAGTTCTCCAGAACTTGACCTACTCGTAGACACAGGGATGTCCATAAAAGGGGTCCTCGGCGCCCGCCTCACGGGAGCTGGGTTCGGCGGCTGTGTCTTGCTCCTGGTAGAGGAGAGAGGTATAGATTTGCTTAAAGATAAAATTACAGGAGTTTATGAAAATGAGACTGGTTTGACACCCCAATTTTACCGAGTAATCCCCTCCAAAGGTGCATTCTCCGGGAGAATTTGATTTTTCCTATAGAAAACCCTGACAGTTTAGAATTTCCTTGACAAATATTTGAAAAGATGGTATAATTGGAAACCCAGGAGTTTTATTGTAAGACTTGTCATTTTAACATCTTAACTGAATCTGTATATTATGGTCAGAGTTAGAATTGCACCATCGCCAACCGGATTTTTGCACGTAGGTACCGCCAGGACTGCACTCTACAACTATCTCTTTGCGAAGAATAAGGCTGGCAGGTTCATCCTTCGTATAGAGGACACCGATTTAGAACGTTCCAGTGAGGAGATGAGCGATGTTATAACAGAGTCGCTTGAGTGGATGGGACTTAACTGGGACGAAGGACCCTACTATCAATCGCAGAGATGGGATTTCTATCTTAAATATCTCGACAGCCTCCTCGAGGCTGAATTGGTGTACCCCTGCTACTGCACAAAGGAGGAGATAGAGGAGAGAAAGAAGATTGTTGTAGCACAGAAGAAGGCATGGAAATACGACAGGAGATGTCTTGAGATCACGGAGGAGGAGAAGAAGCGGTTTGAAAAAGAGAACAGACCGAAGGCTCTGAGGTTCAAGGTCGATAAATCAAGTTCTTTTACTGACCTACTTCATGACAAGATAGAGAGAGACAAGGAGGATATCGAAGACTTTGTTGTCTTGAAATCCGATGGTATGGCTACGTACAATTTTGCCTGTGTAGTCGATGACCATCTTATGGAAATTACGCACGTTATAAGGGGCGAGGACCATATATCGAATACCCACAAACAGGTTCTTCTCTATGAGGCTCTGGGTTGGGAGTCTCCCGTGTTTGTACATCTTCCTCTGATTTTAGGGACAGACCGCTCAAAACTTTCCAAAAGACACGGGGCTGTCTCTGTACTTGATTATAGGGAAAGGGGATT
>CAZRTU010000284.1:0-2862 GCA_964603075.1 uncultured bacterium | reverse complement strand
AAAGAGATAAATGTGGTGATAACAATAGTATTCACACCAACAGTAGCCGACTATAGAGGCTTATAAGGAGGTGGTTTAATGAATAATAAGATACAGGATGCCCTGAATAATCAGATAAATGCGGAGTTGTACTCAGCTTATCTATACCTTTCGATGTCCGCTTATTTTGAATCAATAAACCTTAAGGGCTTTGCGAGTTGGATGAGAGTTCAGTCAAATGAGGAAGTGACACACGCAATGAAGATATTCGATTTTTTAAATGAGCGCGGTGGTCGCGTTCTACTTTCTCAGATTGAGAAACCAACTACGGAATGGGATTCGTCTCTGGCGGCCTTCAAGGCTGTATACATGCATGAACAAAAGGTGACTGGTATGATTAACGCTCTTGTGGATCTTTCGATCGAAGAGAAAGATCACGCCCTAAACAACTTCCTGCAGTGGTTTGTGGCTGAGCAGGTGGAGGAGGAAAGTTCAGCTTGTGATGTGGTTAAAATGCTTGAATTGGTTGGCAGTGCGGGTAATGGAATTTTCATGCTCGACCGTGAACTTGGGAAGAGAGGCACAAAAGAATAAGCGGAATAGTACACATGGTGAAGAAAAGGGGGAGGGCTCAAAAGCCCTCCCTCGCATTTTCTCTTGACTTTTATCTCTGTTTGTGTTATAATCAATACCCAGGACTTTATGGATATGAATCTACATATAAGCACCGAAAAGAGATACTACACCTTTAGCAGATTCCTGAAAGAGAGATTCGGTTGCAGGGTCTACAAATTGCCAGTCGATGCAGGATTTACGTGTCCCAACAGGGATGGTAAGATCGGCTATGGCGGATGTACGTATTGTTTCAACCAGAGCTTCAGTCCACCTACGTTGAGAAAAAGGGTTGGTATAAGCGAGCAGATAAAGAGCCGAAAGAGTAGGAAGGGCAAAAAATTTCTTGTGTATTTCCAGCCCTATACGAACACATATGCAGACGTCGAGACACTAAAGAGATTCTACGATGAGGCTCTCCAGGAGGAAGATGTGGTTGGTCTATGCATCGGGACGAGACCAGATTGTGTCCCGGATGAGGTGCTTTCACTAATCGAATCATATGCCGGGGATTATCACATTTGGATTGAGTACGGACTCCAATCAGCCCAGGATAGGACGCTTGAGATCATAAATCGTGGTCATAACTTCTCTCGGTTTGAGGATGCAGTATACAGAACGACTGGCAGAGGTATATTTATATGTGTCCACGTAATTTTTGGACTCCCGGGTGAGGGAGAAGGAGATATGCTCGAGACCGCAAGGGCTTTATCCAATCTGCCCATCGATGGTATTAAGATCCATCACCTGCAGGTAATTGAAAACACAAGGATGGCAGATGATTACAGGCATGGTAAAATAAAGACCCTCTCGTTCGATAATTATCTTCAGACTGTGGTTAAGGTGATTGAGCTTCTTCCCCCTAATGTGGTCATACAGAGATTGTGCGGTGAGGTTCTGGATTCAGAAATACTCATCGCCCCGAAATGGAATCTCGAGAAACATGAGATTTTATCATGTATAGACAAAGAGCTGATAAAGAGAGATACCTTCCAGGGGGCAAAGCATGCAAAAGGATGAGGAACGAATTACGGCTTTTCTGTTCGGTAGAGATCTTGATGAGTTAAAGAAATCCTACTCTGAAGTCGCTCTGGATCATCTTATGAACCCAAGGAATTGGGGAATCGTAGATAATGCAGATGGTTATGTGGGGGTTAAGGGTCCATGTGGCGATACTATTTATATATCTTTGAAGGTCAAAGATTACAGAATAACCCGGTGTAAATTCGATACAGATGGGTGCGTTGCAAGCGTTATATGTGCGAGTGTCGTTACTGTGCTCTCAGTCGGTAAGACCTTGGAAGAGGCGGCTAAGATTACCCAGGAATCAATAATTGAATATTTCGGAGGTCTTCCTAATGAAGACCATCACTGTGCTTTGCTTGCTTCCAAAACCCTTAAAAAAGCCATAGAGACTTACATTCGACCAAAGGGATGTAAGAAAGAAAGCGGTAGCCAATAATCTTAAGTATAAACGAGATGTTTGTTCCTTCGATTATATTGGGATTTCTTTTATTCTTGACACCTGCAGAAACCTCGGAGTATTTGAGGTTCACGGTTCTCTATAATAATGTACCCCAGAATGAAGCCCTGATTACAGATTGGGGTTTCGCTTGCCTTATTGAGAAGGGGGACGAAAAAATACTATTTGACACTGGAGGAGATGGAGACATACTTCTTAGTAATATGGAACATTTAGAGATTGCCCCTTCAGACATTGATATGGTGCTACTTTCACACATTCACGCAGACCATGTGGGGGGTCTGGGGACTCTTCTTGAGAGAAATAGTGACGTCATCGTATATCTTCCCGCATCTTTCCCAGATGATTTCAAAGATATGACTGCTGATTTAGGGGCTTTTGTTAGACCTGTAAGCGAATTTACAGAGATTTGCGAAGATGTATACTCTACCGGTGAGATGGAGGCGATGTGGCTTAAAGAACAGGCATTGATCATTGATACTCCCCAGGGGCTTATAGTCGTCACCGGATGTGCACATCCAGGTATTGTAAATATAGCCAGAAGGTCTAAGGATTTATTGGATAAAGAGTTATATATGCTATTAGGTGGGTTTCATCTCCTGGCGTATTCAGAGGAGCAGGTAAGGGAGATAATTGGAGATTTAAAAAAACTTGATGTTCATACTGTAGGACCGAGTCATTGTACTGGTGGAAGACCCATTGAGCTTTTCAAAGAGGCATGGGGTGATGATTTTCTCGACCTCGGTTGTGGAGCAGTATTTGAGATAGAATATTAAAATAAACCACAG
>CAZRTU010000283.1:0-2863 GCA_964603075.1 uncultured bacterium | reverse complement strand
GAGGTCTGGGATATTCTCTCTGAGGTAATCAAAGATCATCCTGTTCTGCTAAATCGTGCTCCTACATTGCATCGACTTTCTGTTCAGGCATTCATGCCAGTGTTAATAGATGGAAAGGCAATAAGGTTGCACCCACTTGTCTGCGTTCCTTTCAATGCCGATTTCGATGGCGACCAGATGGCAGTGCATGTTCCAATTTCATTCAATGCACAAGCTGAGGCACTCGTCCTCATGAATTCTGCAAACAACATACTCTCACCAGCAAACGGTACTCCTGTTACCACGCCTTCACAGGACATAATTATGGGTATATATTATTTGACAAAAGAACGTATGGGCGCGAAAGGTGAGGGAAAATCATTTGCCAATTCCTCAGAAGTCGAACATGCGCTTTCCAGCGGAAAATGCGATCTTCATGCCAGGATAAGGTACGCCCTACCTGACAGGACAATCACAACTACTCCAGGCAGGGTGCTTTTCTCAAGAATATTACCCCAGGGTGTAGACTTCATAAATAAGCTTGTAGACAGGAAAGTCCTCTCGAGCCTTATAAAAAAGATCATAGGAGAACTCGGGAATTATGAGGCAGTTAAATTTTTAGACAGGGTAAAGAGCTTAGGATTTGAGTATGCGACTATTTCTGGTGCCACAATAGGTATCGATGATATGGCTGTGCCGGCGAACAAAGAGGAATTGATTAAGAGGGCATCGGAGGATGTCGAGCAGGTTAATAAGGCTAGAGAGTCAGGCGTTATTACTGAGGCAGAGAGATACAATCGTGTTGTTGATATCTGGTCTAGAACAGTGACAGAAATCGAGAAGTCATCAATAGAAACACTTGCCAATGACAAAGAAGGATTTAATCCTCTCTACATGATGGTTACATCAGGAGCAAGGGGAAATATTGATCAGGTTAGACAGATTACAGGGCTGAGGGGACTTATGGTTAAACCTCAGAGACATAAAGAAGCTGGTGAGACCATTGAAACACCTATACGTTCTAGCTTGAAGGAAGGTTTGAGTGTGGTTGAGTACTTTATGTCCACTCACGGAGCACGGAAAGGTTTGACGGATACAGCCCTCAAGACTTCTCAAGCAGGTTACCTAACAAGGAAATTAGTGGATGTCGCACAGGATGTTATCATAACCGAAGAGGATTGTGGTGCAGTTCGGGGTAGAGTCGTAACAGCTATAAAAGAGGGAGAGGACGTCATAGAGCCTCTCCGAGAACGTATAGAGGGTAGATTCGCGTTGGAGGACGTGGTGAGTCCTATAACATCCCAGGTTATTGTATTTGCTGGCGAAGAGATAACCGATGAGAAGGCCGTTGAGATTGAGGAATGTGGAATAGAATCTGTGACCATAAGATCGGTTCTGACTTGTGAGACAAGAAGAGGATTATGTCAAAAGTGCTACGGTAGAAATCTTGCCACTGGTAGATTGGTGGAATTAGGAGAGGCAGTGGGAGTTATGGCTGCCCAGTCTATTGGAGAACCCGGCACCCAACTTACCCTTAGGACCTTTCACCTTGGTGGTACAGCTACAAGGGTCACTAGTGAATCCGTAATTAAGGCACCAATGGATGGACACATACAATATAACAATCTACGGATTGTCGAGGTCGAAAAGGATAAATTTATAAACCTTAGCAGGGGTGGGAAAATTGTACTTAAAGGCAAAGATAGGAGTATTTCATATAACGTACCCTATGGGGCTGAATTGAGTGTTATGGACAAGGATTTGGTGGTAAAGGAAGAGGTGCTATTCGAATGGGACCCGTACTCCTTCGTCATTCTCGCTGAGAAGAAGGGTAAGATTAAATTTGAAAACATGATAGAGAATGTGACCTTCAGATTAGAGTATGATGAAAGAATAGGAAGTAAACAGCCTGTTATTATGGAACACAAGAGAGTGCATCCCAAGGTCTCTATTATCTCCGATGGGAAAAGTACATGGAGTTATATACTGCCAACAGGTGCGTATACCTTTGTCAGAGATGGAGAGGACGTAAGAGGGGGAAGGCTTATAGCAAAGCTGCCCAGAGAGATCTCACGCACAAGGGATATAACCCTTGGTCTTCCGAGGGTTATACAGTTATTCGAGGCTCGGAGACCCAAAAACATTGCCGTTGTTACTGAGATAGATGGCGTTTGCGAGTTTGGTAAGGTGGAAAAGGGTTATAGATTGATAAGGATAATCGGCGAACACGAAAAACGCACGTATCGCATTCCTGTTTCTAAACATATGATTGTCTATGACGGCCAGAAGGTAAGAGCGGGGGACAAGCTCTGCGAGGGTGAGATCGATCCCCATGACATACTCCGTGTTAAGGGTGTTAATGCGGTACAGGAATATCTCCTCAACCAGATACAGGAAGTCTATAGGCTCCAGGGTGTAAAAATCGACGATAAACATATTTCCATTATAGTTAGGCAGATGCTTTCTAAGGCAAAGGTTGCAGATGCTGGGGACACTTCTTTCATAGAAGGAAACATAGTAGATAAATGGGAGGCCTTTGAAGAGAACGAGAAGATTAAAAAAATGGAGCTTAAGCCCGCCATTGTCAATCCTGTTCTACTGGGAATTACAAGGGCAATATTGACAACCGATTCTTTTATATCCGCGGCTTCTTTCCAGGAGACAACTAGGGTTTTGACAGATGCGAGCCTTAGAGCGAAAAGCGATTCCCTAAGAGGGATAAAAGAGAACGTCATAGTTGGGAACTTAATACCTGCGGGAACTGGTTTTGGATCATATAAAGATATAGAGGTAAAGAGAGCGGGCAAGATAGTTCCACAGGAGGAAAAAGAAGAGGCAAGTACCGTCGAAGAACTCAAAACCGCTGGCAAGCTGTCAGAATCCA
>CAZRTU010000282.1:0-2884 GCA_964603075.1 uncultured bacterium | reverse complement strand
GGACTCGCGAAAAGGGGATACGATGTCAAACGAGTAGACATATCGCCTGCCTATGCAGACAAGGCTTCTGCCAGAA
This sequence comes from uncultured bacterium, assembly GCA_964603075.1. Taxonomy (GTDB): domain Bacteria; phylum Hydrothermota; class UBA3073; order UBA3073; family UBA3073; genus JAGMCL01. The sequence continues at coordinate 2,808 of CAZRTU010000282.1, read as the reverse complement.
CCTCCAAAAATAAAAAAGCACGATTTTTGGTCGGGGATATGCGGAGCATTGAACTAAAGGATGAATTTGATGCGATTGTCAAGTGGTTTGGCAGTTTCGGCTATTATGACGACGAGACAAACGAAAAGGTATTAGAGAGATTTGTGGGTTGGCTTGGTGATAAGGGACTGTTGATTGTCGACCAGACCAACAGGGACTATATAATCCAAAAAATGGGTGGGTTCTATGAAATCCATCCTTAGATAGTGATAAATGCTAAAAATCCCAGACTGTTTGCAAAGTACGATTTTGACCCCTTTACAAATCGTATAAAGGTCGAAGTAAGAACCGAAAAAGCTGATGACATAATATATTGCAGTATGAGATACTACTTGTTACATGAAATGGCTCGGATGCTCCAAAAACGAAAGATGAGGATCGTTAATGTCTATGGTGATTATGATGGGGGACAGTTTACTCTCTCCGCTCCCAGAATGATTGTCGTCGCTCAAAATGAATAATATAGATGCAAATAAAGCTAATCCTCAGCACAACAGCTCAAAAAATTACAAAACGATCTGGAAGATACTGATCGCTGTTATAATTACCTCTCTGTCTGTAGGTACAGGATTCTATATATGGCATATGTGCGTTTTGAATGATATAGAAAAAGAGGTCTCAAAAACTATGGGAGATATTCACTCGAAGATTAGTGAACTCCAAACCGAGAATACAGAACTTATATACCAACTTAAGAGCGAAATTGCACAACTGAGACAAAAAGAAGAATTAGAAAAAGGATTAAGAGAGAGACTGCTTTCTATATATGGTTACGACTCCCATGAAGATCGTGAGAAAATCGACTTCTTTTTATCAATATCAGAATCACAGTCTCTATTTGAAAAATTACGCATTGTTGCTGACAATCTATCCAGATTTAGATTTGGAAATAACCCCATTAATGTTTTGAGAATAGAGGATCGTAATTACGGAAAGATAGCAATTGTAGATTTAAGGGAACCCGGGGAGCCAAAGGCACACTCATGGAGTAGAGGTTACTTTCAGGGCTCATCGGGAGGGCGTGCAACTACTACAATCTTAGTAAAGACATTTCTTCAAGACGACTACGCAGGTAAATGGATAGATGGTGTTGAATTTTACTATGAGGGAGAGCCCATATCGGATGAGTGGGACCATATCTTTCTGTCAGGTATAAAATATAGACGAAGGTAGACATGGAACTATCAGGTGATGCGGTTTTCAACCCTCCCTGTCATCCTGGTGTTATGGACGCAATACAACCACCGTGAAATATGTTGAAGCGAAGCGTAAATCCGCTCTCGGTCGGATTCGGATCCCGAAAGGGGTGGGACACCTGACGGAAAGTGGGTAAAGGAATTGTAAGAGTGTAGGTTTATCCTGCAATGAGATTTCAAGGTTGTATATTAACTTAATGCTTAGAATGTTCTCTTAAACTTAGATTTCAGTTTTCAGCCTGACCCCAAAATTTAAGACTTGACAAATATTCAATTTTCACCTATAATTAAAACAAGAGACGGAATTCTATATGTTGTATTCCAGTGTTTAGAATGACATAGCCGTGTAGCACTCTCAATTACTAAAGGTAGTATAAAAAAAGAATCAACAGGGACTGTCTGCCTAACGCCAACCTGACGGCAGTCAGGAAGCTTTATTGCAAGGCTAAAGCCTTGCCCTACGATTTATTGATATGTAGGGCAAACCCTGCCTGCCGTCAGGCAGGTACGGGATAAAAAAGAATAATTACCAGGGGTAAAGAGCTGAGTATAAAGAGGTGATGAGAGAGGAGTGATGGATGATTTATCCCTCTTCTCTCCTCGCTCTTCCCTCTTCGCAAATCGCTCCCTGCAGGTCTGTGGTTGAATTTTGACCTCATTTTAACCAAGAAGGGGGGATCTATGGAAATGAGTAAAAGATATATCGCAATTGGACTCATCTTTGTACTGGCTTTATTTTTTCTTGGGTGTGCTCCAGGAAACGAGAGATGGGATCAGGAGATTAACCCCGGAGATAAGTCAGGATTCTGGGCTGGGGTATGGCACGGATTGATTATCATCATCACGTTTATTGTGAGTCTGTTCACAAAGGAAGTCGGGATATACGAGATCAACAACACTGGATGGCCTTACAATCTGGGATTCTTGATTGGTTTATGTTTTGCAATCTTAGCTCCCTGGAGATGGGGGCAATGGAGACACAGAAAAATAAAGAAAAGGGACTGGGAACACATTGGCGATATGGTAGAGGAAAAGGTTCGCGAGACTATAAAGACAAAATTGGGTGAGACAGAAGGGGAAAGAGAAAAGGAGTGGGAAGAAATAGCGAAGATGATCGAAGAAAAAATCAAAAAGTACCTGAAAGAGTGGGCTGAAAAAGAGTAAATCAGCAATTTCAAAAAAGCTGCGTGGTTAGGAGGTGATAAGCATGAATGCCAAAAAGTTTGTTGTAGCTGGGGTAGTTGGCGGAGTCGTCAATGCGATATACTCAATGCTTGTGTGCAGCCTTCTGATACAACCATGGCTCGAGAGAATAACAGGAGTCGATTTCTGGGTTCCTATAGGTGGTATTCACCTTCCAATAATGATTATTTTCGGTTTTGCCATATGTTTCCTGTGGGCTTTTGGATACGCTCTGCTCTACAAGGCAATACCCGGAAAGGGTGTAATAAAGGGAATAGTCTATGGGTTGCTACTATGGTTGCTTGCCCTTTTACCACACACCCTGGCATTGCATCTTCATACTACCATCTGGCCTGAGTTTAACTGGGTCTTTCTAACTGCGAATAATCTC
>CAZRTU010000281.1:0-2891 GCA_964603075.1 uncultured bacterium | reverse complement strand
TGAGGATTTAAAATTCCTCCTGAAGAGGGCAAGAGAAAACTACTTTCTCCTAAGACAGAGGAACATACACAGGGCTAATAGACTCAACAACATACCGTAAATAAACGTTCCTTCAGGGGCTATTTTATCCCAGATTAGTCCTGCTATAAATCCTCCTGGAAGCGCGGTAAGACCTACTGCTGTGTGGAATGTACCAAGCGCTGTAGCCTTGAGATGCGGTGGTGCAAGGTCCGAGACGTATGCACGCTGAACCCCGTCTACTCCAGCATAAAAGATTCCGTATGTTATGAAAAATACCAGCAGAGTGGCAATATTCGTACTGAATACAAGTCCAAGAGATGTAATTGCAAAGAGTCCGTAGCCCAGCATCAATACAGTCCTTTTACCAATTTTATCCGAGAGTATACCAGCTGGTATACTGAATATAGTATAGACGGTGTAGAAGAGGATGTACATGAGGATAGCCGATTGGTCGGTAAGTCCTATGTCCTTTGCTCTGAGCAATAGAAACGCATACCCAAAATGACCGAGAGTAAATACAGTTGCTATCAGGATAAAGAATTTCAGGTTGCCTGGGAGTGCAGCGAGACTGACCTTCAGGGTTGGCTTTTTCTCCCTTGGCTCCTCAGGATAGGCTCTCTCCCTCACTAATGCAATGAAGAATACCGCTATTATACCTGGTATGATAGCCAAAAGAAAGACATTACGGAAGCCGAAGTGGGTGAAGAGTAGAAATGCCATGACGGCACCGAATACAGAGCCTATGCCGTCCATTGCCCTGTGAAAACCATATGATCTGCCCAAAACACTCTTATCAGTGGACTCTGCAACGAATGCATCCCTTGGAGCCGTCCTTATACCCTTGCCTATCCGCTCTATCACTCTTATTATAAGAACAAATGGCCAGATAGTCGCTATAGCAAAAAGGGGTTTTGTAACCGCCGACATACTGTAACCAAAGAGCACAAATGGTTTTCTTCTTCTTATCTTATCTGACCAGTAGCCAGAGAAGACCTTGAGGAGCGATGCGGTGGTCTCAGCTGCTCCCTCAACAATGCCAACCGCCCATGCACCGGCTCCCAAGACACTGACCATAAAGAGAGGGATAAGGGGAAATACCATCTGACTTGATAGGTCTGTGAAGAGGCTGACAAAACCGAGAATAATGACATTTCTGCCTATGCCATAGAAGAAAGACCGCTTTCCCATGGCTCCCCCTTAGATAACAGTCATTGGGTCTACTCAGTTTATTGAGTTTGTTGGGTTTACACGGTTTGTTGAGTTATCACGTCATTAGGTAATTTTTTTCTTTGGTCATTGGTCTTTAGTCTTTAGTGCATAGTCCATACTCCCTAGTGCTTAGTCCATAGTCTCTCTTCCCTTCTCGCAAGGCTAAAGCCTTGCCCTACTTTACATCACACATAACACATCACACATCCCACATCACAGTCCTCAGTCTATCTAATGTACTTTTCTCCTTCGAGAGGATTTCGCATCCATATTTCATAGTCGTCGTCCGGCATTACCTGGAGATTGTTCATCTCATATCCATCTCTATTTGGGTTATACTTATCATAGAATCCAGGTTCAACATCGTAGACATTACCTGTCTCGGGGTCGTACAGCCTTTCCCTGCCAAGTATAACATCACTCCACTTCTCACTCAATATGTCGTCTGTCCTGTTCCTATTCTCCCATGATTCCATAATCATATCCGATGTCTCGCTCAGGGTTTTACCGGCATTGAGGATTTCTGAATATGTCTGCTGTTGCTGGCTAATGCAGTTTGCTACATAACTATCATCCATTTTGAAGGTCCCCAGTGACTTCGTAAGGATACCCTCCATATCTCCAAACTCATCCTTTGGTGCTGTAATACCCATAAGCATAAAGGCTGCGCCAATCCCGCCTCCCGGACTGCCTGTATATGGCAAGAGCGGGAGGAGGATTGCATAGAATAGTCCCTCTCCAATGTTATCGTCTCTCGTGTAGAGAGCTCGGATAAGCTGAGTCTCACCATATCCAAGTGGACTGCCCTGTGGAGATACAGATATGATGTGTATATTCTTCAGTTCGGGGCATTGGGGCATGAAGTTCCTTGCAATCTCGGTATTGGCTATCAGATTAAAATTTTTGAGGAAGTTGTCGGGTGTAAATGGATTTATAACCGGCATCTCGAACCAGGGTGATGGATAGCCACCCATGCTCATATAGTTATAGTCTACCTGTTTCTGCTCTTGGGACATATACACAGGTCCTACCTGTCCGAAATAGAATACCTGTCTGAGTGGGTTGGATGAATCACGGACGAGAAAAGCAAATTCACTGCATTGTCCAGCTTGATAAACTTTCCATCCTTTAGGAATGTCTATAGAGAAAAATCCTCCGTCGAATCTTTCAAGCGTAAGGGAAGAAAGGGTTACGGCATACAGGAGGAAGGCAAGAATTAGGAAGACTTTCTGTTTCATAAGGCCTCCAAGTGAAGATTACACAGATAATGACAATAGATGGGACGGAATTTCCAGCATCCTACTGCGTATAATATTATTTAAGAGAGAACCTGGTTTAGATATCTTCCCGTATAAGAAGCCTTGTTCTTTATGATCTCTTCAGGTGAGCCCTGGGCAATAACATAACCTCCTTCATCACCGCCCTCGGGTCCAAGGTCTATTATCCAGTCTGCACACTTGATTACCTCCATATTATGCTCAATTACGATTACCGTGTTCCCTCTCTCAACCAGCCTGTTGAGGACATTCAGAAGTAGTCTCACATCCTCAAAATGAAGTCCTGTTGTTGGTTCGTCGAGTAAGTAAATTGTCCGTCCAGTGGCGACTTTGGATAGTTCTTTGGCGAGTTTAACCCTCTGAGCCTCACCGCCGGAAAGTGTC
>CAZRTU010000280.1:0-2894 GCA_964603075.1 uncultured bacterium | reverse complement strand
CTTGATGGCTATATAAAAGAGATCAAGAAGAATACATCAACCCCCGTAATACTATTCCCGGGTAATCACCGTCAGATATCGCGATATGCAGATGCTATACTATTTATGTCACTCCTTTCGGGCAGAAATCCTATGTACCTCATTGAGGAACCGTCAAGAATTGCTAAGTTAATAAAAAAACATGGCTCTGAGTTCATATCCTGTGGATATATCCTCATAGATGGTGGCAGCCATACTTCAGTAGCTGACATATCAAATACGGTTCCGATACCGAGAGATAAGGTGGGTATTGTAAAGGACCATGCACTTACTGCCCAGTACTTCGGCATGAACTTTATTTACCTCGAGGCAGGAAGCGGTGCAAGATTGACTGTCCCAGATAAGATGATAGCCGAGCTTAGGTCATATATCGACATACCCATAATTGTGGGAGGAGGTATAAGAAAAGCCTCTGTGGCTCGCGAGAAGGTCGAGGCAGGGGCTGATTTTATAGTCATTGGGAACGCTTTTGAGAAGCAGAATAATATCGAGGGAATGGTGAGGAACTTTGCCAGCTCAATACACCTGAGGTGACCCGAACATACAATTTTATTTAAGTTTGTTGAGTATAAAGTATCTGACACCAAATTATAGATTATTAAGTATCGAATTAGTAAATAGGTCCATCACAAAGCTAGTTTTCTTTTAATCCCCATGATGGTTTTTAGGCATGGCGGACAGGTGCGTTCTAAATCTGTATAATCAGTTGACAGAAAAGAAATGAAGGGTAAAGAACTCAAACAACGACCAATATTGATTTTGGCAACTCTTTTGGTGTCAAATGTTTTATAATTACCCTAAACTTTTATTTTAAAATGAAACCATACATCGGCATAAGTACCGGAATTACTGCATCAAGGTATTATGCACCCAATGAGTATGTGAAACCGATATTGGAATCCGGTGGTATACCCATTCTTATTCCCTCCATCAATCTAAAGGATGATGAGAATATCATTCTTGCAACCCATATGTTGTCGAGGGTAGATGGGGTCTTATTCATTGGGGGCGGTGATATAGAACCCTCATTTTATGGCGAACACAGGATGACGAAGCTCTCCAGAGTATTTAAGAACAGGGATGCTTTTGATTTAGCGCTTGCGAAGGTTGCCATTAAGGAAGACCTACCGGTCCTCGGTATATGTCGTGGTTGCCAGGTCCTTAATATTTCTGGTGGGGGGACTCTCAGGCAGGGTATAAAGTCTCACTGGCAGGAATTACCCAGAGATAAGCCCATGCATTTGATAAGGCTGAACAAGGATACACGGTTGTTCGAAATTTTTAGAGAAGAAGAATTGATGGTTAACAGCTTTCATCGGCAGGCCATAAGGGAACTTGCATTTGGATTTGATTTATCTGCCTATGCAGATGATGGTATAGTAGAGGGCATAGAAAACAACCAAAAACGATTTTTAATCGGTGTCCAGTTCCATCCTGAAGACTTTTTCGACACGGTGGCCCCAATAAGACGTCTCTTTGCCTCGTTTATAAATGCCTGCAAGGGTGCTATATAAGAGATAGTTTATAGGGTCGAGGGCGAACCGACAGATTACGAGCAGAGATTTCTGTGGACTGGTAGCCTCTCTGTGAATAATTGTAGTGTTATGGGAAGAATAGGTACAGACGAGTCTGGTAAGGGTTCTTACTTTGGTCCACTTGTGGTAGCGGGGGTAAAGGTTGACAATGACGAAGAAGAGTTTTTGGCAGAGATAGGAATAAGAGACTCAAAAAAGATATCGAAATCCAATATAAGGATGCTGAGTGAGGCAATTGTCTCAAATTTAATTCATTCAGTTGTTTTGGTTACGCCGAAGAGGTATAATGAGATATACTCAAGTATGAGGAGTATAAACAACTTTCTTCTATGGGCTCATAAGACAGTTATAAACAACATCCTGAAGAAGACCGAGTGCGACAGCATTGTGATAGATGATTTTGGAAGTGCAAAACTTATAAAGGCTTCCTTCCCCAAAATTAAATTTGACATAAGAAAGGAGGCGGAGGACGACCTTGCGGTCGCTGCCGCAAGTATCTTGGCTCGAGATAGATTTCTCAATTGGTTTACAAGGGCAGAGAAGGAGTATGGGATACAGCTCCCTGTTGGCATAAATGATAATACAGTTAAAGTAGGGATGAGTCTTGTGGAGAAATATGGCGATGCTGTGTTAAAAGAGGTGGCCAAGTATCATTTTAGAACAACGGACAGGATACTGGGGAAGTCTAATTAGCAAATAGTCATATTTAATTATCTCAGGATAGGAGTTACTATGTTGGATTTTGTAATCAAGAGGGATGGAAGGAAAGTACCCTTTAATCCCTTTCGCATTGAGAGCGCGATAATGAAGGCCCTAAAGTCAACCGGCGAGAAGCTCGATGCCAAGGCTGTAACAGAGAAGGTGGTTAAAATAATAAGGAAGATGGGGCAGCCTCCTCACATTGAGGATATCCAGGATGTTGTGGAGGAGGTCTTGATCGATGAAGGAAAGGCGATGACAGCCAAGGCTTATATAATCTACAGGCAGAGACATGCAGACATGAGAAAGACGAGGCACCTATTTATGGACGTTGATGATACAGTGAACGGTTATCTCTCAGAAGATGACTGGAGAATGAGAGAGAACGCCAACGCAGATTATTCTCTATCCGGTCTTATGATGCATGCAGCAGGTTCCATGATTGCCAGATACACTCTCGAGAATATATATACCTCGACGATTGCAAACGCCCATATTAATGGTGATATACATATACACGACCTTTCTATGGGGATAACAGGATACTGCGCAGGTTGGTCTTTAAGACAGTTGCTTTACGAAGGTTTTAATGGCGTTCCGAGAAAGGTCGAGGCATCACCC
>CAZRTU010000279.1:0-2918 GCA_964603075.1 uncultured bacterium | reverse complement strand
TGTTCATTCTAAAATGTCTGCAAGATGGCTATGACGGGGTACTCGTTTCGGGATGTCACCCTGGAGATTGTCACTACATATCGGGCAATTATGTAGCGCGGAGGAAATTCGCTATCCTGAAAACCATGCTCGAATTCATGGGTATCGAGCAGGGTAGGGTGCAATTCTCCTGGGTCTCAGCCGGTGAAGGCGAAAAGTTCTCTCAGGTCATAGCGAAAGTGACCAAGGATGTGAAAGCACTTGGGCCGGCACGAAAATTGGTGAAGTCTTTGAAGTCACCCCAAAAATGAATTCGTGGGCAACAAAGGTAGGGCTTGTGGATGATTTAGTTAAGGAAATCAAGAAAATCTTTGCTGACGAGGAGGTTAAACTCCTAATAGGCTACCAGAAGGGTACTCTGCCACTTCGAGCCACGCCGTGTTTTATAGAATCCGCTGACGATGCTGAAAGGCTTATATTTGATTTCACATGCCATAACAATCTGGCAAAGTATCTTGTGGACGAAAAGAGGCGCGGAAGCGATGCGCGCAAGATCGGCATAGTAGCTAAAGGTTGTGATGCACGAGCTGTTGTGCAGCTTGTTGTGGAAGGTCAGATTAAGAGGGAAAACGTGGTGATCATTGGTGTCCCGTGTAGAGGCGTCATCGATCCCGGTAAATTGAGGAAGAGACTTGCAGGCAGGTAGGTTTTAGTCTTCAAAGTTGACGGTGACAAGGTTACCCTTTACGGGAATGGTTTTGAGTTGAAACTCGATAGAAGAGAGCTTATCTCGGATAGTTGTCTTTCCTGCCGTTACCCCAATGCTGTGCAGTATGATTACTTCATCGGAAAGCCAGCGAAACCTCTCGGACTAAAGGATGAGTACTCATCTGTAGATGAGTTCGAACAAAAATCTCCTGATGAAAGATGGGCATATTTCGAGAAGGAATATTCAAAGTGTATTCGTTGCTATGCCTGTCGCAATGCCTGTCCACTGTGCTATTGCGAAGAATGTTTCGTTGATTGCAGTACTCCCCAGTGGGTAGGCAAGGGTAACGATCTGAGTGACACTATCATATTCCATATTGTGCGCGTACTACATACTGCCGGACGCTGTGTCGATTGTGGCGCATGTGCCGCAGCATGTCCATTGAATATAGATATCCGGATGCTCGGCAAGCGTGTAGAAAAAGATGTAAGGGAGCGCTTTGGTTTTACCACTGGGATGGATTTTGAGACGCAGCCGGCTATGGCAGTATTTGACGAGAACGATAAAGAAGAATTTATAATGTGATGGAAAGGGTTACTTACAAACTAAAAAAAAGCAATCTTGGGGACTTTCTGAAGAAACTGAGTGAGGATTTCGCAGTATATGCACCGGTGGAATCAGACGGTGTGGTCGCTTTCGCAGAACTGACGTCGGGGCAGAAACCCCTACTTGATTTCCCGCGGACACACAAACCGCCCAAGAATGTCTTTTATCCACAGACAGAGGTAATGTTCCAGTACGAAAATGACACCGTGAACCCTGTCCAATATAAAGGTAAACCGATTGCACTCTTAGGAGCGAGACCTTGTGATGTAAAGAGCTTCGTCCTCTTGGAGCGAGTATTTATTGACTCACAATACGAGGACCCATACTGGGCAGCCAGGCGAAAAGACACCTTGATTCTATCTCTTGCGTGCAATGACCCGTTGCTTTCTTGTTTCTGTAACTGGCTGGATGGCGGTCCTTTTAACAATGCTGGTTCGGATATCTTTATTACTGATATCGGCGATGCCTATTTTATGGAGCCGATAACCAAGGAAGGAAAGAGATTCCTTGAGAGGCTCGACGTGTTAGAAGATACGACCAAGAAAGATATTGAGAAGGTGGAGAATGCAAAAGAAAAAGCAGAATCATCGATGGATACACCACCGAAACTTGATTCTCTCAAGGTATCGCTGGACAACCTTTGGGATGCTCCCCTCTGGAACGAGTTTTCAACAAAATGCCTTGGCTGCGCCGCATGTACGTATTTCTGCCCAACGTGCTACTGCTTTGATGTACAGGACGAGAGCAGACGTGGTAGAGGAGTGCGTATTCGCCTGTGGGACTCTTGCATGTTCCCGCTCTTCACGAAAGAAGGATCAGGCCATAATCCGAGGTCAATGCAAAAGTATAGATTAAGGCAGCGATTCATGCATAAGTTCAGCTATTTCGTTGAAAAACAGGGGGATTTTGGATGCGTTGGCTGCGGAAGATGCGTGGGTATCTGCCCAGTGAACATCGATATAAGGAATTTTATCATCGAGGTCTGCCAAACCGCATAAGGGAGGTAGTATTAATTTTATGAGTAAACCAAAGAGAACATTTATCTCGCCTGCGGCAGGCAGGTGCGGTTGATACTTAACACAAAAAAGGGAGAGGAGACAAACATTGAAAAATGTTTACGTGCCCATACCTGTGAGGGTCAAAAAAATATGGATTGAGTCAGATGACAAGACCCTCCGGACACTCGATCTTGAATTTACAAATGAAGCCGATTCCTTCGACTACATGCCTGGGCAATTCTGCCAACTGTCGATTTTCAGTAAGGGAGAGGCACCGTTCGGCATAGCATCCTCGCCTACCGAGAAGGGGGTCTTACGGTTTACGGTCAACAGGGTGAGGGTTGTGACTAGTGCTCTCCATCATCTGGAGGAAGGCGATATAATCGGCATTCGTGGTCCGCTCGGCAATTATTATCCTGTGGAGAAATTTCGTGGTCAGAATGTCGTCATAGTTAGTGGTGGATTCGCGCTGACAACACTGCGGTCTCTAGCGGTCTATCTCCGTGACCCGGCGAACAGGGGGGATTATGGGAACATTACTTTCATTTACGGTGCCCGTCGTCCAGGACTTATGATATACCGAGATGAGTTGGAGGAGTGGCAGAAAAAGGATGATATTGATGTAT
>CAZRTU010000278.1:0-2937 GCA_964603075.1 uncultured bacterium | reverse complement strand
ACAAGTGCCTGCGCTCTGCCTATTCGACCTCCTTTAGCTAAATATTTTAGAGTGTCGAAGACACCATAAAGATCAATATATCCTTCCTCGTTTCTTACACCCTCTATGATCTCTTTCATCCCTTCCCCTCTATCTCTTCTCTTAGCGGCTTCTATGGCAAGTATAGTTTGTTTTCCCAAGACAGTCTGTGTGTCATAGACATAAACCTTGTCTTCACCGTACTTTTCGCTCACTTTCTTAGCGTTCTCATATCCCTTACTTAACTTGTTTGATATCGCGAAGTGTATGATGCTGTCGTGTTTCTTAAGAACTTCCTCATAGATTTTTGCAAAGTCATCTTTCGAAGGCTGGGATGTTGTTGGAAATTCGTCCCTTGTCATGACATTCTCATAGTAATCAATGTAATCAAACTCAAAATCCTCTTTGTAAGCCTTTTCTCCGTATATTACATAATATGGTACTGGAATGATCCCATACTTTTCTGCCGTATCTTTTGTCAAACTTCCAGTACTATCATCGAGTATAGCAACCATAAAACCTCCTTCTTTGAGATTTACATTTTAAAGCCTAATCTCAGGCTTCAGCATCTAAAGAAATTGACCCAGATTCCTGTCTGCCCTGCCTCTAGCCTGTTTATGTGTTTGTAGACATCTAATTACTTTTTTTAGTGCCTAAGTTAATCTTTTTAAACGAATTAATTAAGACTACCAAAAGGATTGAGTAATCCGTTAAATCTGCTAAATCCGTTGATTTTATTCTCTTATTCGTGGTTCTAACAGTATAGGGCCTATTGGGGGACGTTCTGGTCTTAAGGGTTTTTCGATCTTAACTCTCGGAGCCTCTTTAACTGGTTGTGTTTCTTCGGTAGGTTTACCGTATATTACAAAGGTGAATTCGACCACGCTTGGTGTAAAGGGATATACCTTCGCTACATAGAAAAGCATATCCTCAGATTTTTTTATATCCTTAACAGTTCCTATAGGTATTCCTTTTGGGAATAGTCCCCCCAAGCCCGATGTGATAATCGTATCACCCTGATACAGGGATGAGCTCAGTGGGACGTTGTGAAGAAAGAGGCCATTCTTCTGTCTTATTATACCGACAGCCCTGGTACGTGTGTCCATAGCCGAAGCGGTGAACCCCTGGTCTTGCAGAGTTTCGACAATGGAAATTCCATTGTCACCGTCCACTACGACACCCAAAAGACCTTCCGTAGTTACACACACCATACCTTTTTGAACACCATCTGAAATGCCTTTGTTTATTATTATAATTCCTTCGTTGGGATATGCTGAAACGCCTACCACCTCGGCGGCAGTAAGCTCATAGGATGATTTTTCCTTAAATGATAAAAGTTTCCTTAACTCTCTATTCTCGATCTCGTGGGTTCTGTATAGTTCTCCCTCGATTGAAAGCTCTACAATTCTTTTCCGTAGTATTTGATTCTCTTTTCGGGCATCTAAAAAAGAGATACAGCAGGTAATAGGCCTCTGTAGAGAGGATGTTACCCTTGATGAATCACGTTGAAACCTCTTACCAGAAGATGTCCCTCCCAATATTATAAGGATTATAGATACTAATATAAGCCCTAAGAAAATTCTGTTTGAACTCACCTTTCCCGCCCTCCTTTTGACAGGATCTTATAAAAGTGCTCAAATTTGTCCAGTATCTTCCCGGTCCCCTTGACTACACACTCAGCAGGATTCTCTGCAAGCTTTACTGGAAGTCCAGTCTCCTTGGATAGGAGTTCGGCAAGACCGCGGAGTAATGCCCCCCCACCGGTCATTATTAAACCAGCATCGACTATGTCAGATGCAAGCTCAGGTGGCGTCTTCTCAAGGGCATCTCTCACAGATACGACTATCCTCCCCAGTGGTTCTTGAAGGGCTGATCTGACTTCCTCTGAATTTATAGTTACAATTCTTGGTAATCCAGCGACCAAGTCAATTCCTTTGACCTGCATTTCCTCATCTATGGTGGAAGGTAGTGCAGAGCCTATCGTAATCTTTACCTCTTCCGCCGTAGTTTCACCAATGAGAAGATTATATCTCTTCTTCAAATACTGGACGACGGCATCGTTCATTTCATCACCAGCTACCCTTACTGATACGTTCGTTACGATACCCGAAAGTGCTATCACTGCTATCTCGGTAGTACCCCCTCCAATATCTATTACCATGTTTCCAGATGGAGTTTCGATTGGTAGACCAACGCCTATTGCTGCTGCAAGTGGTTCTGGAACCAGGTAAACCTCTCTGGCTCCTGCATGTTCTATAGAATCTCTTACTGCACGAGCCTCCACAGCTGTTATACCTGAAGGGACTGAGACAACAACCCTTGGTCTAATGAGGAGTCTCCTTAGTTGAGCCCTTAAAAGTAGTACCCTCAAGAGCTCTTCAACCATTTCGAAGTCAGCAATTACTCCGTCCTTCATCGGTCTCACAGCCTGAATGGTGTGTGGGGTTCTGCCGAGCATTCTCTTTGCCTCGACACCTATTGCTATAGATTTATTAGTTGATTTATCTATTGCTACAACTGTAGGTTCGTTCAGAACGATTCCCTTTCCTTTTACATAGATCAATGTAGTTGCCGTACCGAGGTCTATACCTATATCATTTCCCACGAACCATCTCATAAAAACCCCCATAGAAATATTCACAATAAAATTTATAGTTTTAGAAGAGTGTTAGTTGCTTGTCTTCTTTCTCTTCTTCAAAGACATTTACGTCTCCGTAAACCCCGTCATAACCGGGTAATACAGTGATTTTATTCTCTCTGACTCTGATGATAGCATTGCCAATTCTTTCACCAGCAGTAGAAAGCAATTCATCATGTTTAGCATCCAAGAGACAGTGAAACTCACTACCGAATTTATTAACGAGTTTGTGATATTCCCTATCAACAGCCACTGTTTCAACCCCCACAGACAGCGAGTTA
>CAZRTU010000277.1:0-3001 GCA_964603075.1 uncultured bacterium | reverse complement strand
GTATAGTCGATTGCAACACCCAGAACTCCTCCTTCTTCTGTCTCCCCGGCCGAGCGGTACAATCTTATCGTGATGATGGAATCGATGTCCTCAATCCTTAATCTAAAAAACCTGTCTGCCAGAAATTCAGTGTCCCAGAGTATAGAAGAATCCTCGACAGCCCCTCCAACGAAGTTCTTCTGCTGCGTCTCGCTCTCCTCCTTACTGGCAATGGCAGTGATGTCAAATGGACCTATCTCCGCCAGCATCTTCACACCAAACAGACCCTTGTGTGCTCTTGGGGCTCCTATCAACCCTCCTGGCAAAGAGACATCAGTATTGCCCGCATTTAGCTCCTTTATGATCTCATCCTCATCACCCTTGTATTGAAGCCTTATGGTATTCTTAATATCAAATTCTCGCTTGGAATCGTGGTCAATAAAGACGTGTATCTTCCTTCCTATTGTACCCTCAAGGTTGACACGCAACTGCTGTTCCATCTCAAGCTGAGGGAGTAGAGACCTGTGGTATGTCTCTGTATAGATAGGGTCAACCTCCTGGGTATTGGTACCTCCAAACTCTATCCTCTCGTTGCCGGAGATCCGCAGTTCACCCCCTTCTCCAATAAGCCCTGCCACTGGCTTGGGAAATTTTATGGGAATGTATATGTTGGGTATTAGTCCCTCTCCGACTGCCTTTTTTTCCCCTTCAGCCGTTTCTTCGGCCACCTCACTGAATAGAGAACGAAAGGCATCTGTTCTCTTTTGCTGTATGTATTTCTCGAAGGTAACCACATACAGACCAACAAATACATCGTCTTTGGTCTTCAGGTATGTAATATACAATCTATTTCCACTTGGGTAGAATAGAAGGAATCCCCTTTTAGGGTGAGGAAAGAGAGAAAGGAGTAAATAAGTAGCGGGACCAAACTGCCTCCTTCAAGGCCCTAAATTACAGAGTGAGTCTCAAAAAACATATACATGGTCCTGTAGATTCTCAATGAATTTTAAAAACTGCTCACTCAAAAGCGGGCCCCCCAAACTATATTATTTCCCCTTTTACCTCCTTTGTTATTATTGAAAAGAGAGAATCTTTGCAGATTATTATATCACGAAATGTTGCGAATGTCAAGAATTTTCTTCCCTATATTCCTTTGATAACCTTTTTTTCTTGACTTTTGACCTATATTGTGGTAAAATTTAATTGTCTCTAAAATATATACTATTATGCGTAAAACCCTGCAAAAAAGGCACGCTAAATTGTTTTGTGGACTAATTGCCCATTCGTTCGGTAGTGCTATAGAGAAGCTCGAAGAAAAATTCGGCAAAATAGATACCAGTTCCGATGTTGTCCAATTTGATTACACTAATTATTATAACGATGAGATGGGTGAAAATCTCCTGCGAAAGTGGTCGTCATTCGAAGAACTCGTCGACGAAGATGATATAGGTCAGATCAAACGGATAACATGCAGTATCGAGAAAGACTTTACAAGAGATGAGAAAAGAACCGTAAACATAGACCCGGGATATGTGAATCTCTCAAAGGTTGTTCTGGCATCTACAAAAGACTATAGCCACAGGATATATATTGGAGGAGATATATTTGTAGAGGTTACCCTGATATACATACATGGCAGATTCACTCCCCTACCATGGACGTATCCAGATTATGCGGACAACGTAAAATATTTTGAAAAGGTGAGAAATACACTCTATACACAGATGCGCGATAATGCCTCCTGATACCCTTTAAGATCGAAGTTATGCTACTCCTTTTTCTCATAGTGGCTTTATCAGTTCCAACCATGGATTATTCCGAGGTATCTGCAGGAATGGAGGGATTTGGTGTAAGTGTATTTGAAGGGATTAAACCCGACACCTTCGGTGTAGAGGTGATCGGCAAGCAGAAGGGAGTTAGACCAGGACAGGATGTGATCATTGCAAGATTGACAGGTGAGAGAATTGAGGAGACGGGCATAGTGAGCGGTATGAGTGGTAGTCCAGTATACGTCGAAGGAAAACTCATAGGGGCGATTTCACGAGATATGGGCGGACCCTTTTCAAAGGAGCCCATATGCGGAATAACTCCAATAAATGGTATACTCAATCCTCCCCAAACTGGGTATGGCGATATACCAGAAGGTCAAAAGATTTCACTTCCTCTCTGCTTTTCAAATATATCCGATGCAGCTATAGAGATTTTACAGAAGAACCTGGGTGAGTCGGCAAAATTAGAATTTGACGGCTTTCGCTCCTCTTCGTCTCACCCCACAGGGGAGAGGGACTCTATAGATAGTGAAAGCCTATTTCCAGGAGCTCCTATCGGCGTATTGCTTGTAACAGGAGATGCCAGTCTCGGTGCCTTTGGTACCGTAACTCACATAGAGGAAGATAGATTATATGCATTCGGACATAGTTTCTTGGGTCTTGGGAGTGTCCAATTACCCATCGCAACTTCACACATATTCACTGTAGCCCCATCTTACCTCTCTTCCTTTAAGATGGCGGAGATGGGTCCAACAATCGGGTGCCTGGAAATAGATGCCTTTACTGGAATCATCGCCAAGATAGGAGAATACCCTTCAATGGTTGACATGACAGTGAAGAGTGGTGAAAATATCTACAATTTTGAATTGGTCAATGAAGAACGCCTGCTACCCCTACTTACTCGATTAATGCTTGCAAGCTCAATACTTACTGAATACTCGAGAGGAGATGCAACCTTTTCTACGATCATAAATATAAATACCAGCGAAAGAAAGATCACCTTAAAAGATACCTATACTGGAGAGGTCATTGAGGTAACATCTGCTATTGGAGACGACATAAATGCTGTACTCGATAATGGTTTTTTAAGGTTGGATGTCTCCTCCATAGAGTTTGAACTTATACCGATCTATGGCCTGAAGCTTGCGATGGTCAGGGATATACAGGGATACACAAGAGACGATACGCTTTTTTTGATCTGCACTCTAATACCTTTCCGTGATTCACCCGTCAGGATTCAAGAGAAGATACCC
>CAZRTU010000276.1:0-3003 GCA_964603075.1 uncultured bacterium | reverse complement strand
GTAATATCTAAGAAAAGATTTGATGTCATGCGTCTGAAGATGCTTCTTGAGAGCAATATCTCCCAAAAACTAATAAGGAGTGCGTTAGAGAAAGATAGTACTGGGAAAACAAACCTTGAAATTCTTCTTGATAATTACGGAGAGGATATTAGAGTTAATCCTGCTGAGAGGATCAAGTTTTTACCAATCATAAAGTTGCTTGATATAGTGAAGAGATCATTTGGAAGGGACGATGAGACATTCAAGAGAGAGTTGAAAAATCCAACAATAAGGAAGATCATACTGAATTCACTCAGGTCACTGCTTACATATGGTCTCTCTTTCCCACAGAATTTCTATATGCCTATAATGGTAGTATGGAACTATACTAATAGATGTAACTTACGTTGTAAACACTGCTATCAGAATGCGGGCCCAGACGGTGAAAAGAGAAATGAGCTTACGACTGAGGAGAAGATGAATGTCATTGATGAATTACATAAAAATGATGTATCCTCGATATATTTTTCTGGTGGGGAACCTCTCATTGCTGATGATTTTTTTGATATTTCTGAATATGCGAAGAATAAAGGATTCTATCTCTCTATCGCTACGAATGGGACGCTTATGACTGAAGAGAACGTCAGGCGGATAAGTGATATAGGATTTGGATATGTTGCTGCGAGTTTAGATGCTTCCACTCCTGAGAAGCACGACGCCTTTAGGGGAGTTCCTGGTATGTGGCATAAGACATACGAAGGTATTAAAAGACTGATAGATGCTGGTGTTATTACCTGTATCCAATATACGCTCACGAAAGAGACATTCGATGAGCTTCCAAAGATGTTGGAATTGAGGAAGAAACTCGGGGCATACAAGCTTATCGTGTATAATTACATACCCTGTGGTCGGGCAGGATACGATAACGACCCTACGCCAGAACAGAGGGAGGAAGCGGCTAAGATAATGTATGAAAATATGGAGGCAGGCCATCATGTTGTCGCTTCCACCATGCCTCAACTTGGTAGATACTGCAAGGAAAGGAATGCGGAGTCTGTTGTTCTTGCTCATTATGCTGATTTAAAGTCCAAAGAGCTATCGGTGATTTCTGATATCATAGGTGGATGTGGTGCGGGAAGGGTATACTGTACAATAGAACCAGATGGTATAGTTACCCCATGTGTATACATGCCTCATCTTGAAGCAGGTGATCTTCGCAAACAATCCTTTGAGGAGATTTGGTTAGATTCCCCACTTATCAATATTTTTCGGAATAAGGACCTTTTAGAAGAGAATTGCAGATCGTGTGAATACAATGCTGTTTGTGGTGGATGCAGGGCAAGGGCTTATGAATACACCGGCGATTTGATGGGTCCAGACCCCGGCTGTATCAAAAACAAGGATGTATATTACTCCCTAATCAGTGATTTGACAAAGAAGCAAAGAGTACAAGCCGTGGCATAGTTATACAGATTTTATTTAAAATTCTTTTTTACAATAAGAACCCGCTCATACGAATCTAGGAGCGGGTTCTTCAATATGGGTTCGCACACCTATCGAACTTTAATAACCTTTATCTCATTAATGTAAGCTTAATGTTTTGTTTGTGGTTAACAGAGTCGAGAACGAGAACATATTCACCGATAGGTGCCCTCCTGCCATAGTTATCTCTACCATCCCATGTTGCTCTATATATACCAGCATCCTGATTCTTACTTAGCAGGGTTCGAACTTCCTGTCCAAGGATGTAGATTTGGTTTTTCTCTCCTTGATTTTTCCCTTGACTTTTCCCTTTTTTATGTATATAATAGATTATCGTAACTGTCTTCAAATATTGTATATACAGTACTTCTTACCTGGAGGAAAAATGAGGGATTTCGCAGCCAAGATAGGGGAACTTCTTCCTTCATCGATGGATTATGGAGATGCGAGGGTGGTAGTGACCGAGTACGAGAACATCCTTGTTAGGAATGGAAATATTGAATCATATACAAGAAGAAATGACGGTGGCTTTGGTGTGAGAATTCTCCATAATGGCGCTTGGGGATTTTATTCTTCAAACAGGTTGGAAGATAATGAGATAGATAAGGTGATCGCCAAAAGTCTTGAGATAGCCAGGGCTTCCGGTATTGCCAAAGGTAAACCCGTTAAGCTTTCGACACTAAAGCCACAAAAAGGGGTTTACAAAACCGACTCAGTCAAGGACCCATTTGAGGTTTCTATGGAGGATAAGATCAAATTATTACTCACGATCGATGAATTATTGTCGAAATATAAGAGCGTGAAGGTCAGGACTGCACGTATCATAGCTATAAGGGAAAGTAAATTTTTCGTCTCAACTGAAGGCAGTTTCATAGAACAGGAGACGGTTCATACCGGTGCGGAGATTGCCGCTATCTCTGTAAAGGATAGGGAAGTACAGAGAAGGTCATACGGAGATTATGGGCAGGCTGGGTATGAATTTATCGAAGGGCTTAATCTTACCCGTAACGCACCAAGAGTGGGTGATGAGTCAGAGAGGTTGCTTACTGCGAAACCCTGTCCATCCGGGAAGAAGGATATAGTAATCGATGACTATCAGATGGTCTTACAGGTCCATGAATCGGTTGGTCATCCAACAGAACTCGACCGTGTATTTGGTACTGAGGCAAGTTACGCAGGTACGAGTTTTGTAACCACCGAAAAACTGGGAAACTTTAGATATGGAAGCGACCTGGTGAACATAGCCGCTGACGCAACTATCAAAAGTGGCTTGGGAGGTTTTGGTTGGGATGATGAGGCTGTCCCAGCACAGAGGGTTTATCTTGTAAAAAATGGTATATTCAATGATTACCTCTCTTCAAGAGATACCGCACCTCTTATTGGTAGAAATAGTACAGGTACTATGAGGGCGAGTTCATGGTCCAGGATACCTATAATAAGGATGACTAACATAAATCTCGAACCAGGGAATAGCACATTAGAGGGATTAATAGATGGAGTATCTGATGGATTGTACCTTTTGACAAATAAATCCTGGAGCAT
>CAZRTU010000275.1:0-3009 GCA_964603075.1 uncultured bacterium | reverse complement strand
CATTAAAATCATATGTAGACGGCGAACTCGCAATATCAAGACAAGACCATAAAAAGGCAAGAAACTTTATAAGAGCGGGCATTGAGATTGATTCTTCTTCTTATAGCTATGCCGCCTTGCTCTTATCGAGATCTTATGCGACGCAAAACGAAATGCCGCTGGCAATTCAGGTATTACTGGATGCAGTGAATCTCAGACCTTCCGAGTTCTTTGCTCCATATTTATTGAAGGAGGCATTTTTTTTATATAGATCCTCCGATAGAAGGCAGGACGCAACCGAAGTTTACGATATGTTGAGGGTTAATTATCCCGATTCTCCAGTCATACCCATACTGGAAGAGAGTATAGGACGACTCTCGAATTGAGTTTTTATATCTTTATAACCATTATCTGACAATAACAGACGAGATGGTCTTACTCGATACCTATTTAAGTATAATCGATGCAGAGATAGTCTCTACCTTCCTCGAATCAAATGGGATAAAGACATTCATAAAAAGTGACGATTTTGGTGGTATGGGACCCAACCTTGCATTTGTGAGGGGAGTTAAACTCCTGGTGAGAAAGGAAGACGAAGAGAATGCAAGGCAACTTATCTCTGACGGGGGCGAAGAGTGAAGGGAGAAGGGTGAGGAGTGAAGAGGTAAGAGGGAAGGGAGAAGGGAAGAGGGAAGAGGGACTAAAGACATAAGACCGAAGACCAGAGACCAATGACTCCATGACCCTATGACTGTCTTTTATTGACTCAACGAACACAATAAACTGAGTAAACCGTGCAAACCTGAGTGACCCAACGGCTCTCCTTTTTTATACTGACTTCTGTAGTCTTTAGTCTGTGGTCTTAGGTCTGTTGTCTCTGGTCTTAACCTAATCTTTATAATATGCTATTTCAGGAAATCATAATGAGGCTTGAGAAATTTTGGGGAGAGGAAGGATGCATGATAGGTGTTCCATATCCGGCTGATATTGGAGCCGGCACTTTTAATCCTCTTACTCTGTTTCATGTTTTATATAAAAAGCCGATAAGAATTGCATATGTAGAGACTTCCAAGCGTCCGAAAGATGGAAGATATGCTGAGAATCCTAATCGTCTCCAATCATTTTTCCAATACCAGGTGATTATTAAGCCTTCACCTTCCCAGATACAGGATCTCTATATGTCATCACTTGAGAATCTTGGAATCTGCATGAAAACCCATGATATTAGATTTGTTGAAGATGACTGGGAACAAGAAACGCTCGGAGCCTATGGACTGGGCTGGGAGGTCTGGCTCGATGGGATGGAGATAACGCAGTTTACCTATTTTCAGAGGATTGCCGGGATTGAACTCGATATAATACCCGTAGAGATTACATACGGACTGGAGAGGATATGTATGCTCCTTCAGGGGAAAAGCTCTGTATTCGATATTGACTGGAGTGAGGATGTAAAGTACGGTGAGATATTCAAGAAGAAGGAATACGAGTTCTCAAGATTTAATTTTGAGGAGGCAAATATCGAACTCTTTCGTATGGATTTTAAGAGGTACGAAAAAGAGGCAAAGAGGCTTTTGGAGTTAGATCTTATCTATCCTGCTTATGATTACTGCATAAAGTGTTCTCATATTTTGAATGTTCTTGACGCACGCAGGGCGCTCTCTCCCGAGGAGAGGAAAAATCTTATAGCCAGAACGAGAAAGTTATGTGAGGAGGTAGGGAAGAGGATTAAGAATGAATAAGGACTTTTTACTTGAGATAGGTACAGAAGAGATTCCCGCATCATATCTCGAACATGCGGTAGATGATCTTGAGAAATTGATTACAGACTGCCTAAGGGATAATCTCATAAGCTTTAATAGGGTCAATAGATTCTATACTCCAAGACGGCTTACCATCTTTATAGACGGCATTGCTACAAAAGGAGAAGACAAGGTGAAGATAATAACCGGACCCCCGAAAGAGGTTGCCTACAAGGATGGCAAAGCTGCACCTTCCCTTATTGGTTTTGTAAAGGCACACAGGGCATCGCCTGAAGATGTAAAGATATTTAAAAAAAGGCAAAAAGAGGTTATAGGAATAGAGAAGGTTGAAAAGGGTCAAAGCTCGTCAGATGTACTTAAGAAAAAGCTTCCCATCACTATTGAACAGATTGATTTCCCGAGGAGCATGAGATGGGAAAGCTCTGGAGTTAGATTTGCACGACCTATCCGCTGGATTGCATGCCTTTTTGGCAGAGACATACTGAAGTTCAAGATCGCTGGGATAACTTCTGGTAGGTCTTCGATGGGACTCAGGGGGAGGGAGATCAGAATTGACCTACCCATAAACTACGAGAGTCTTCTTGAATCGAATAAAATTATCCCGGATCCAAAGAAGAGAAGGGATGAGATCAAAAGACAGATTAGCGAAAAGACTATAGAGCATAGCTTAGAGTGGGTTGTGGATGAAGAACTTCTTGGTGAGGTAACTAACATGGTAGAGTCACCTGTTGTTATAATTGGAGAGTTTGATGAGTCTTTTCTTTCCCTGCCTGATGAGGTTATAAGAGCCGCTCTTAAGGGTCATCAGAGGTATTTCTGGACAGAGAAAGACGGAAAGAAATCGAACTATTTTATCTCGGTTGCAAACAATCCCGATGGCGATTTTGAGGTGATTAGAAAGGGAAACGAAAGGGTGCTTGAATCGAGATTGGAAGACGCACAATTCTACTGGAAAGAAGATTTGAAGATTCCCCTTGCCAGTCGAATAGAGGATCTAAATAAGATGATGTATAATGCCGAACTCGGGACTCTATATCAAAAGGGCTTGAGGATGAAAGAGCTATCATTATTCTTAAGAAACTGGATTGGGGACGTCTTACCCGATGTCCTGGAAAGGGCAGCCTTTCTTTCAAAAGCCGATCTGACCACAAATATGATAAAGGATGGAAAGGAGTTTACAAAGCTCGAGGGCATTATTGGCGCAGAGTATGCTCTCAAACAGGGGGAGGATTTGGGGGTAGTCAATGCCCTAAGAGAACAATACCTTCCT
>CAZRTU010000274.1:0-3025 GCA_964603075.1 uncultured bacterium | reverse complement strand
CATGCCCCTTATGAAATGGGTTAGCGATTGGAATGAGACTATCTTTGTAAACCTGACATCCGCAGGTATACTAAGCAGAGAGGCGATAAACCATTTCTTAGATACTGGTGGAGGGCGTATAATCAACATAGCCTCAAGAGCAGCTTTTCGCGGCGATAGACCAGAATACCTGGCATATGCTGCCTCCAAAGGGGGTTTGGTTGCACTGAGCCGTTCGATCGCTCGTGGTTTTGGCAGGTATGGTGTTAAGTCCTTTGTAGTTGCCCCCGGCTATACGCGCACGGATATGGCACAACAATTTATCAAAAAATATGGGGAGGGTGTCGCCACAGACGATATAGTACTTGATCGCCTTACAGAACCCGAAGATATTGCCCCGGTTGTTGTATTTCTTGCGAGTGGTCTGGCAGACCATGCAACCGGGTGCACCATAGATGTTAACGCAGGAAGCTACGTGCATTAGATAAATAAGGTGGGCTTGGAATCCTTTGGTTAGTATTTAGGTTGGTGAAACATGGACTTCGGTTCTGCTTGACAAATAGATATTTTTGTGATATAATAACAGACTCATACTCTGATTAGAGTTTTACTTTCGACTTGGCTGTTTTCACCTGGTCCTTATCCAGACGATAAGGGTGGGAAACTTCAGAGTAAGCCCCCCAAGTGTCTAAAAACCCAGGGTCTAACAGACCTAAGCAGAGTAATTATGAGGAAGAGGTAAATAATCCTTTTAAAACTTCGTTTCCTTTTTAAAGCATTATCTTCGAACCTTGATTCTCTTTTAGGAGGTAAACTATGGAGATGGAAAAGAAAATTGCAGAAATTAACGAATTAGTGAAGGAGAAGAGCATTTTTGTGGAAGATATGAGAAAGGAGATTGGTAAGGTTATAGTTGGCCAGAAATACATGGTGGATAGGTTGCTGGTGGGTCTCTTCTCAGATGGTCACATTCTTATAGAGGGTGTTCCTGGTTTGGCAAAGACCCTCGCAGTAAGGACGCTCTCTGATTGTATTCAGACTGCTTTCCAGAGGATTCAGTTCACCCCGGATCTTCTTCCCGCCGATATTATCGGGACACCTGTATATAATCCCCAAAAAGGTTCGTTCTCTATAAAAAAGGGGCCAATATTTGCAAATCTCATTCTCGCAGACGAGATAAATAGGGCTCCTGCCAAAGTACAATCGGCACTTCTTGAGGCTATGCAAGAGAGACAGGTGACCATTGGTGAGACCACATTTAAGCTCGAAGAACCTTTCATCGTTATTGCCACTCAAAACCCGATAGAACAAGAGGGAACCTATCCCCTTCCTGAGGCACAGGTAGATAGATTCATGTTAAAACTCAAAATAGAGTACCCAGATGAAAACGAAGAAAAGATAATCATGGAGAGGATGTCGACAGGAGAAGAACCTAAGGCGGATAAGGTTATTTCTCCCCAAGATATTCTTAGTGCCAGAGATGTAGTTGATGAGGTCTACATTGATGAGAAGATAAAGGACTACATTATAAATATCGTTCGGGCAACACGAGAACCAGAGAAATACGATATAAAAGATCTGAAGGGTCTCATTGCCTACGGTGCCTCGCCCAGGGCTTCTATATACCTCAATAAGACGGCAAGAGCCAATGCATTCCTTCAGAGGAAGGGTTATGTCACCCCCGAGGACATAAAGACGATAGGATTGGATATCCTGAGGCACAGGGTTCTTCTCACCTATGAGGCTGAGGCAGAAGGAGTAACATCTGAAGAGGTAGTAAAGAGGATATTTGATGAGATAGAGGTCCCATAAAACCTATGCTTCCCCCGGAGATAATAAAGAAGATAAAAAAGATCGAGATCAAGTCGAGAAAGCTTGCCACAGATGTCTTTGTCGGTAGGTATAAGAGCGTGTTCAAAGGTAAGGGTATGGAGTTTCTCGAGGTAAGGGAGTACTATCCTGGCGATGATGTAAGGAATATAGACTGGAACGTTACTGCGAGAATGGGTACTCCATATGTAAAGAAATTTGCGGACGAAAGGGAACTAACACTCTTTATTCTTCTTGATCTATCTAATTCCAATACCTTCGGTACAAGGAATAAGATAAAAAGAGAGATAGCAACTGAAATATGCGGGGTATTGGCATTTGCGAGCCTGAGGAATAACGATAAGATTGGTGCAATAACCTTTACAGATCAAGTGGAGGCCTACATTCCACCATCCAAAGGATTGACACATGTTTTGAGGGTCATAAGGGACCTTCTCTACTCAAGGCCCGAAGGAAGAGGTACCAGAATGACAGTTGCCTTTGACTATCTCAATAACACTACTGTTAAGAGGAGCATTCTCTTCCTGGTTTCAGATTTCCTGACAGAGGGCTTTGAATCCCAATTAAAGGTTTTAAATCAAAGGCATGATGTGATCGCTATCAGAATATTGGACCCTTTGGATTTAGGACTTCCTAATGTCGGCTTGATCGAATTTGAGGATTCCGAATCGGGCGAGCAGATTATTATGGATACGTCGTCTCAAACATTGAGGGGTGAGTTTAACAACTCGAGGAATAGAAAGATGGAGGAGACTACCCGATTCTTTCTCGCCAACAACATAGACTATATAGACATAAGAACGGATAAATCGTATGTAGAGCCATTAATGAGATTCTTTGCCCAAAGGGCAAGGAGGATAAGGTAAGACGAACTAATTTAAACACCGAGGGACACCGAAGAACACTGAGTTTTTTAAGTTGAAATATAACGAAGATTCTAAAGTGGTTAATTAGTTAAATAGTTGATTAGTTAAGTAGTTGATTGGTGTATTCGGTGATGTTCAGTGTTGAATTTAAACAAATCTTGGAGTTATGAGGTTTTATAACCCTGATCTCTTCTATCTATTCTTTGCAATCCCCATCCTTATCATAGTCTATATCTATTCTGTTCTTCGGAGGAGGTTGTATAAAAAGAGGCTGGGTGACCTTAGCATGGTTAGCAATATGTGTAATTCCGTCAATTCCAGGGCACGAAATATGAAGTTCTTGTTTATAT
>CAZRTU010000273.1:0-3028 GCA_964603075.1 uncultured bacterium | reverse complement strand
AGTTCTGCCGTATATTGACGTAAATGGAAGGATTACTGTATCTCTACCAATCTCCACACCGTAATCGATGCAAACAGGCTCATGGATAGTTACACCATTAAGTCGATGTGTTTTTATTATATTCTCTTCCATCACTTTGGTAACAAACCATAGGGTATTTCTGTCATTTATGCCTGTGATTTCAATATTATTCTCTGAGATAAAGGCCCCCACTTTATAACCATTCCTCCTCATAATGCCAATAACATCAGTAAGGTAATACTCCCTCTGCACATTATCCGGGGTTAACTCATGGAGGACTTCGGAGAGCTCTTTCGTATTAAACATATATATAGCCGTGTTAACCTCCTTTATAGCCTTTTCCCGAAGTGTTGCATCCCTTTCTTCTACAATCTTAACCACCCCCCTTTCATCCTTGACTATCCTGCCATAGGACGAGGGATCATCGGGAATCATCGTAAGAATAGTACAAGAATTATCTCCGTGCGCATGGATTAGCGAGCGAAGACTGGAGGTAGTTACAAGGGGTACATCACCCGGTAAAACTAGGACTTTTTCCACATCCTGTAAAGAAGGCATTGCAGAGAGCAATGCATCTCCCGTCCCTCTTGGCTCTTCTTGCGTAACAAAATCAACGCCCTCTATTCCATGTTTCATATTTCTCTGAACGACCATCAGTATTCTTTGAGGATGAAGCCCTCTGGATGCGTCAACTATATAATTCACCATTGGCTTGCCACAGATCTTATGATAGACCTTGGGCAATCTTGAATGAAATCTCTTACCCTGTCCTGCTGCGAGTATTACCACTGAGAACTTGGACACAGATGTATTTACCTCCCGGAAGTTATCTTATTGCCTTCGCCCATCAACAGCACTATTGGTTTATGGGTTGCCAATTTACCAGATTCTACAATGCAATATGACATCACAAGCAGTGTATCACCCACTTCTCCCTTCCTTGCTGCCCCTCCGTTTAGTGCGCAGATACGACTCCCAGGTTCTCCCATTATGATGTAGGTCTGGAATCTATCACCAGTATTGAGATTAACAACCTGTACAAACTCCCCTTCATATATATCGGCTTCTTTAAGTATATCACTATCGACCTCTAGAGAACCCTGATAGTTAAGGTCTTTGTCTGTAACGGTAATACCGTGGATCTTTGACTTAAGTATCACTCTCTGCATCATGCCTCCTGAATGAGACTTATATCCCCCCATACACTAAAGAGGCAAACATAGAAATCCACACAACATGCTCTATCTACGGTAATTCTCCAACTCTTCCATCAGATTGTCCAGTAGTTCTTCCTCTGGAACCGTTTTCAGTACACTGCCCTCCTTGAAAATTATACCCTTACCCTTACCCCCTGTTATCCCAAAATCAGCGTCCCTCGCTTCTCCTGGGCCATTAACGATACATCCCATAACAGCAATCTTAAGTCCAAGAGCGTTCTTGTGTCCGAAAGAGGCGATTCTCTCCTTGAGCCCTTGGACTAACTTGCTAACATCAATGCTGCATCTGCCACAGATAGGACATGAGACAATCTCAATATCCCTCTTTCTTAGCCCAAGCGCAAAAAGGATCTCCTTGGCTACCCTGACTTCCTCAATTGAAGGTGCTGTAAGGGATACCCTTATGGTATCTCCTATGCCATCAGCCAACAGGACACCAATGCCCACCGCTGATTTTATTGCACCCTCAGGTAATACGCCTGCCTCTGTTACACCAACATGAAGTGGATAGGGAAATGTCTCGTGTAGTCTTCTATATGTTTCTATTGTATAGAGAGTCGAGGATGATTTTGCGGATATGACCAAATCTGTGAAATCCATATCCTCAAGTATTGCAACATTTCTCCTGACACTCTCAAGAAGGGCATCGGGAGTCTGCCCATATCTCTTCTCTATGTCTTTCTCGATTGAGCCCGAATTGACTCCAATCCTTATAGGTATCTTATGCTCCTTTGCCACTCTTACAACTGCCTTTAGCCTCTCCTTCCCACCTATATTGCCGGGATTTATCCTGATCTTATCTACACCACGCTCTATCGCCTCGATTGCTATTCTATAATCAAAGTGGACATCAGCCACGATCGGGAGGTCGAATCTCTTCTTGATGCCGTCTATAAAGCCTACCGAGTCTCTGGTGGGCAGTGCAATCCTTACTATATCACATCCTTCATTCTTTAGGTCTCGGATCTCCTTTGAAACATGCTCTATATCCTCAATGGGGTATTTGATCATAGATTGTATTGATACAGGAGCCCCACCACCCATCTTAATATCGCCGATCTTTACCTGTTTCTTCTTCATATCAGTGGAAAAATAATATATTAGACTAAAGACATATGACAAGAGACCAAATACTTATTAGTCTCTTTTTTTATAATAACCGTATTATGTTCCAAAAAAATGGAAGTACATTCTTGTTTTAATGACATAATTTTGATATTTATTCCCATTAAAGATGGCTAATGGATGCCTCTTAACGATTTTTAATCTGGTCTTAGTACTGCTCTCTAATAATCTTAGCACCTATTTTCGAAAGTTTTTTTTCAAGACTCTCATATCCTCTGTCAATGTGGTAAATCCTCAGCACGTTTGTAGTACCTTCAGCAGCCAGTCCTGCAATAACCAGTCCCGCACCACATCTAATATCAGATGCCATCACATCTGCGCCATCGAGTCTCTTCACACCATTTATTATGATTGTCCTGCTCTCTACTTTTATATCAGCACCCATTCTCTGGAGTTCTGGAACGTGATTGAACCTATCCTCATACATTGTTTCCTCAACTACGCTACTGCCCTTGGATAGACTCAAAAGCGAGCAAATCTGAGGCTGCAGGTCTGTTGGGAATCCAGGATAGGGAGCTGTCCTGATTAGACATCCGCCAGGTCGTCCTCTGTTTATTACCCTAATACCCGCATCGTCTTTTCTTATACGTACACCAACCTCCTCTAATTTTACCATCTCAGCTGTGGAGTATTCGCTGACCGCATCTCTTAAAAAGACCTCTCCT
>CAZRTU010000272.1:0-3032 GCA_964603075.1 uncultured bacterium | reverse complement strand
AACCGAGTATGTCAGCGTCCAGACTGTCGGCGAGCTCTTCGTTTGTGGCTGTTCGAAGTTGCCCTCCATCACTGATACCCATTCTGAGAAGTATTAAATCTACAGTATCAGCGGGGACGACGTTATAACCTCTCTCAATCAGGTGCCTGATGAAGAGTTCGCGAAGAACTTGAGGAATCTCAAGGTCGTTTGTGCTATTTGCAAAGGGAAGCACCGCTACCCAGATATCACAATAAGAGGAAGGTTCTAAATTAGTTGTCGAACAACCAAACAAAAACACACAGAATAAAAACGAAGATATTATAAGATAGTTAATTCTCCTCATAATGACTATAGCCTATAATTCGATACCGAGAGCCGACTTATTTCCTCGGGTTCTACCCAACCCTTGTCTGTGTCTGTTCGGTAGTAGACCTTTTTAACGGGAGAATAGCGACTGACTATTGCTGCAGCCAATTTGACATCCTTTTTCCCAAATAGAATTCCCAATGTCTCTGCAGATTCTAATACCGTCTGGGCTTCGGTTGTGTATCTTATCAGTCTTTTTCTTTCCCGACTGTTCCTGCTTACTATAAGCTTTTCATCATTGGAAAGTCTAAAATGTCTTCCAATGGAAAGCAGCTCCAGTGATGTAGGTAATATCTCATCATGCTCTATGGACTCCTTCAACCTTCCTGAAAATACAGGATCGGTTAAAAGGCAACCCCCTGCTGGAGTTGGAATAATCTTTAGTTGAAGTAGATTTGCCAGTTCTATATGGGGTTTCCTTGATCTTCCACTAATATTGCACAAAATCTTCCTATCTATCACACCACTTCGCTCAGCGACCGTTGGGGGTAGAAGCTTTGCCGATAATGGCCTCAAGATTAATCCAGTGCATTCTGCTTCTTTCTCCATATGCAAAAGGACACCTCTGTTTTGAGACATAGGCCTCTCACCCAAAACCTCACCCGTGATGATAAACTCTGCACCAATCTCCTCACAGTAATTCTTTGCAGTTCTGTACATGTATATCTTACAGTCTACACAGGGATTCATATTTTTACCGTAGCCGTACTTGGGTGATATAACTAAATTAATATAACCCTCACCTGCCTTATGTACTTTCAGCGGAATTTTAAGGTAATCGGCACCCTTATTTGCTCTCTCTAAGTCACGTTCATTGAAGGAGGTTAGTATGAATATACCATTTACATCTAGCCTCTTAGACTCTAAGAGCCTAACAGCCAATATACTGTCGAGTCCTCCTGAGAAGAGTGCAACTACCTTCATGGGTTGATAAACTAAATTCCTCGAAAAAGGTCTAAAATATGGAGATATTAAAGGAAGATTGCAATACTGACAGATCTATATAAAGTGAAGCATATCAATACGGGTGAAGAACACCCGGTCAGAAGAATACCCTATAATATAAATCCTAACTTCACTTGCTTAAGCCCAATTTGCTAATGGTTATGACATCAAAGCTGCAAGGGCTATTGAGAAGAACTTCGATTCATCAGTATCCCCCCTGGAGGTCAGTACACAGGGGCAATCTGCACCTGTTACTATTGCTGCCAATTTACCGTTAGCAAGTTGTGTAAGGGATTTATAAAAGACATTTGCGGTCTCTATGTTTGGCATGATGAAAATGTCCGCATCTCCAGCAACATCGCTCTTTAGATGTTTTATCTCTGCACACTCCTTAGAGACCGCAACATCGAGAGCGAGCGGTCCATCTATGGTGACTCCTTTTATCTGTTTTCTATCAGCCATCTTTGAAAGGATAGCTGCTTCAGTAGTAGCGGGCATCTTGGGATTTACCTTCTCAACAGCTCCAATTATGGCGGCTTTCGGATCATCTATACCAAGCCTGTGTGCAACATCTGTGCAGTATTTTATCATCTGAACCTTTTCACTTAATGTAGGGGCAAGTAATACAGCAACATCTGATACAATAAGAAGTTTGGGGTATGTAGGAACTTCTATTACTGCAACGTGTGAGAGCAATGCACCTTTCTCCATCAATCCCTCTTCTTTATCCAGAATAGCTTTCATGTATATCGCCGACCCACAAAGCCCTTTCATAAGAAGGTGAGCCTTTCCACTCCTGACCAATCTCACTGCCTCCTTTGCCGCATCAGTTTCCTTTGGTTGATCTATTATCGTGAAGATCGATGGGTCTACGCCCTTATCTCTTGCTACCTTTTCAATTCTTTCCTTACTTCCTGTAATCATCGCGGTTATCAAGCCCATATTGACTGCCTTTGCTATCGCACCTATGGTATGTGGATCTTCCCCGTATGCAACCGCTAAAGTGCGTTTGGGACCTTTCTTGCACACATCTGCAATCTCGGCAAGATGTCTAATCGGTTCCATATATCCCCCTTTTCTATAACAGATTAGTTTTTGTAAGAACTTAAGCCAGATACTTATCTAAAAGCAAATAGTATTTATGTGTCACTTTATGTTTATATAAGATTTAAGACATCAGACCTGTATCTGTTTCTCTTTAAAACCTATACCTACTCGTTCTAGTTCTTCCAGCACAGGTTTATAAATATTTTTATGAACCGGTATTTGAACACCTCTTAATCCTATCTCTCCGTCGAGAATCAATTTCGTAGAAATAGCAGCAGGAAGGCCGACAGTCCTTGACATCGATGAGAATCCCCCTGGTATTCCGTAGTCGATAAGCGTAGATACTATCTTTTCTACACGAGATCCGTACTCCATCTCAAATTCATGTCTTAATACGATCATATCCCTTTCCCCCTTACCGTACTGTAATTTCTCGTTCAGCTTACCAGCCAAGATATCAATTGCGGTCTTATCCTCGGGTGGGATCACATCATCTCCGAACAGGCTAAGCCACTCGAACCTGCTTATTACATCTGCATCTTCATCTATATTGAGAAATTCGGCAATCCCCTTCTTGAGTGCACCAGTATCTTCGTGCCTTATAAGAGACGTCACAAATCGTCCGTAGGTAATATTTCCCAGATCAATCACCCTGTCGTCCAGAAGTCCCAATCTTCCAATACAATACCATG
>CAZRTU010000271.1:0-3038 GCA_964603075.1 uncultured bacterium | reverse complement strand
GGAGAATCCTTCTTTTCCCTTGATGAAAGACCTAAAAATCTTATAACCAGCATCGCGCAGTGCCACACCTATAAATGTTCCAACCTTCCCAACGCCAAAACTATAGCCACACCCTCTTTCATACTTATCTCATTATAACATTTATCATTTGACAGGTCTAGACAAGTAACAGCTTCTATGGGCTTTCGAATCGTATCTTATTACCATGAGTGTCACCTTTTTTTTAAAAACGTCTCGACTCCAAAACCTATCTATAGACCCGGGATTTCTATCTTCTTTTGAACTCTTTAAGCTCAATAAGATTCTTCGTAGGGTCACAGACAAAACCCAGGACGTAGTCTCCCCGATCGATTTCGGTTACCTTGATACCCACAGACTTTAACCTCTCAACCGTCCCCTCTGGTACGTCTAAACCAAAGTGCCCAATTTGGTGTCTCTCTTCCACTTTAACCTCTGGAATGAATAATTCGATCCTCCCACTTTCGAGATCAAAACGAAGGAGTCTCATCCTCGACTTGATTCCGAATATCTTCTCTGAAACCTCAGGTTCAATCAGACGGGATAAAGAAGCCTCTCTTTTTAGGAGCATATTATAAAACTCAATGCCACCCTCGTCATCTAAAAGCACGGCTACGTGATTAAGTTCCATTGCAAACTCCTTCCAACAATTAAGATGAAGCGAAATATAGTATTTTTTATCTATTATACTATATAAAGGCTTATATGTCAAGCCCTCAAAGTATTAACTATTCTAAGATATATTAACTTAAATTATTACAAGACCTTCCAGACCAACAATTACACAGCAAATATAAAATAAAGGGGGGCGTTCCCGCGAACGCCCCCCTTTTGTCTCGCCTTTACTTCACCTTTACCTCGATCACCTTTGGCTTGTGAATCTCTTTCTTCGGGAGCTTGAGTTCGAGTACGCCATCTTTAAGTGTTGCCTCAACCTTATTTGAGTCTATCTCGTGTGGTAATTTAACGCTCCTTCCAAAAGAACCGCAACACATCTCGGCAAGGTAGTATGTCTCTCCTTTGTCCTTTTTTATCTTCTTCAACTCACCTTTAACTGTTACCACATCATCACTAACTGAGATATCTATATCCTCTTTCTTAATACCGGGTATCTCGAGCTTTAAGATAAAGTGGTCCTCCTTCTCCATGAGATCAACTGCTGGTGTCCACTCGATTCCTGGCAGGCTTTCCTCCTTCTCCCATCTTGTAGGAAAAAAATCGGAAAAGAACCTGTCCACAAATTTATCAAAGGTGTCTTCCAGTCTTGACAGCTCTGCAAGGGGATAATATCTTCTCATATTGCTCACCTCCTTCTGTAATAATTATAATATCAAGAGCCTAAAGTCACGAAACCACTCTCTTTGCTCTCACTTATATAGTTGCAGAAAAGTTGAGAATGTTACAATTTTTTCATTATCTCTGTATACATGTGATCGACTACCTCTTGCCTTGTTCTCTTGACTTTTTCTCTTGACTTTTCACCTTTATTGTGGTATAATTCCTGAGGCTTACAGGAAATCTTTATGATAAATCCAAACATATTCAGGACATATGACATTAGGGGGATAGCTAAAGAAGACCTCACCGATGATGTTGTCTATAGATTAGGCAGAGCTTATGCAACATACATCTCCAGGGAAGGATTGAATGAGATTAGTCTTGGCAGAGACGTGAGGTTATCCTCATGCAGAATTCGTGATGCTTTGGCTGGAGGACTCTTGGATGGCGGTTTAGAGGTAATTGATGTGGGTGAGGTTCCCACTCCTGTGTTATACTTCTCCACATTCTTCCTTGATTTAGATGGCGGGATCATGATCACTGGTTCTCATAACCCTAAGGAATATAACGGCTTCAAGATACTTAAGGGAAAGAATACTATTTA
Source organism: uncultured bacterium (assembly GCA_964603075.1). GTDB lineage: Bacteria > Hydrothermota > UBA3073 > UBA3073 > UBA3073 > JAGMCL01. The sequence goes on along the minus strand of CAZRTU010000271.1, from coordinate 1,138 downwards.
TGGTGAAGAGATTCAGTCGTTAAGAGAGATTGTGGAGAGTGAAGATTTCGTTACTGGAAAGGGAAAACTAAGACAATATCAGGTGCTTGATGAATATAAAAGATACCTTATCTCTCGTGTTAAAATAAAAAAATGTCTTAATATATCCTTAGATCCTGGCAACGGGACGTGCGCTGGAATAGCCGATAAAATTATAAGAGAATTCGGCTGTAATGTACAGTGCATAAACTGTAAACCCGATGGTAGTTTCCCTACACATCTCCCCGATCCGACAATACCTGAATATATGGAGCAGTTAAAGAATCTGGTTATAGATAATAAAGCAGATATGGGTATAGGATACGATGGCGACGGTGACAGGATAGGTGTGATAGATGACAGGGGCAGGATCTTATGGGGAGACAAGTTACTCGGTATATTTGCAAGGGACATGCTCGCAAAGCGTCCAGGAGCAACAATCGTCTTTGATGTTAAATGTTCAAAGGGTCTTATAGAGTATATAAGTTCTCTTGGTGGAAGTCCCTATATGTGGAAAACGGGTCATTCATTAATAAAGGCAAAGATGAGGGAGATAAACTCGCCTCTCGCTGGTGAGATGTCTGGGCATATGTTCTTCAGAGACAATCATCACGGTTTCGACGACGCCATCTTCGCATCCCTTCGCCTTGCCCAGATTCTTTCAGAAGATGAAAGACCACTCTCCTCGATGGTCGATGAAATACCTTCATATTATTCCACACCCGAGATCAGACTGGAGTCCACCGACGAGGACAAGTTTAAGACGGTAGATACGATAAAAAAAATCTACAGGGATAAGGGTTACGATATTATAGACATAGATGGCGTGAGAGTCACCTTCCCCGACGGTTGGGGACTTGTGAGGGCATCAAATACACAGCCTGTTCTCGTAATGCGCTTTGAGGCAAAGACAGAGAAGAGACTGGATGATATTAGAAAAGAGATGATGGAACTGGTGAAGAGGCATCAAAACACTTGAGTACCACCTTAAAATAGCCCTGAGAAACAAAATTTAGTTAATTATAGACCTTGTCCCAGACTCTCGTGATGAAGGATTGTCAAATCATATGGTGAGGGTAAAAGTGCTTAGACTTATACCGAATCGCATTATCTTCTTCAT
>CAZRTU010000270.1:240-3051 GCA_964603075.1 uncultured bacterium | reverse complement strand
TACTTTCCTACGTTTACATTAGAACCTATAACATCCTCTTCAATCTTACCCCTCATCTCTCTCTCACCAAAGAGATTAAGTCCACCCTTAAATGAGGTATTAAATAGGTATGATTCTTCGTAAGAGATCTCGATCCTCTGTTTTTCATAACCCGAAAAGTCTGTTTCGAACTGAGGATATATACCCAGTCTCTGTGCGTTGCCCCAGATATTGTTATGTCTCCACCCTGTTCTTACAGACAAACGGTTCGGATTTTTATCAGAGTAGACATATCCTGAACCCAGTGTTATACTCCTATGTGCCCTCTCCCTGACACGAAATATTAGATCGATGGTATCCCCACCACTGTAATCCATAACGTCATACTTGACCGATTCAAATAGACCAGTAGAGTAGATACCAGCCTGGGTTTCGTTTATCTTATCCGGATTATACAGGTCTCCCTCTCTCAATTTAAGGTTCTTCTCAATGAGTGACCTACGCACCTTTCGATATCCCTCAATCTTTATCTCGCCCACATATACTGGGTCGCCCTCTACAATATCATAGGTCAATTTATAATGATATTTCTTCCTCTGTAATGTATCACCGGCAACCGTTGCCTTTATGTAACCATGTCTCGAGTATTCTCTAAGTATGTTGTATCTTGTATTGAAAACATCCGCCTGGATAAGAAAATTCCCCGGCTCAATGTAGGATATCGAAGCAAGTTTAACATCATCGAATACCGTGTTCCCACTGTAGATTATAGAATCGACCACCGCCCTCCTCCCCTCGGTAATATGTATTATATTATCTACATTATTCTCTACAAGCCTTCTCTCCCATTTGATATCAACGTCCAAAAATCCCTGTGATCGGTAAAAATTTTCAAGTCGGTTCTTTCCCATCTTCGCATAAAACTCGTCGAACTCCTTCCCGGTCTCCAGACGTAAAAAACGACGGAGAATATCTCCTGAGAACGTCTCATTCCCCTTGAACTCCACTCTTCCTATCTTGAGGACCTCCTCTGCCTCTGTAACGCCCCAAGAGGAAAGACAAATAAAGGATAAGGCTATTATATATAGGAACTTACGCATTTTTATTAAAGGTGCATCTGGAGTTCTCCAGCCAATTTTGGATTATACCATATAAAAGAATAATTGTCAAGCGAAAAAGGGATACCAAATTTTCCTTGACTTTTCGTGTATTTCCTATTATAATGGTTAGATTATCTGGAGGCTTATGAAATGGCTGCAATCCCTGTAATCACACTAATAACAGATTTTGGGAATAAAGATGAATATGTGGGGGTAATGAAGGGTGTGATTTGCTCGATCAATCCCCGTATCAGGTTCGTCGATATCACCCACTCAGTCCCTCCTCAGGATATAAGAAGAGCGGCGTTTCTTCTGTATAAGGCATACAGGTATTTTCCAAAGGGGACAGTCCATCTGGTGGTTGTAGATCCTGAAGTAGGTGGCGAAAGGGATGCAATGATTCTAAAAACTGAAGACTACTACTTCGTAGGTCCAGATAACGGAGTATTCAGCCTCGTCTGCGAGGGTGAATTTGAGGCATACAGGATTATTTCCAAAATACCCCGATCAACGACCTTTCACGGAAGAGATATATTTGCCCCAACAGCAGCCAAACTTGCCTCAGGTGTGAGTGTGGAAGATCTCTCTGAGCCAAAATTCCGGATGGTAAAGCTTCCATCTTCCAAACCCCAGAGCACCGATTACGGAGTATTAGGTGAGGTAATGGGTATTGACCATTTCGGCAACGCTATTACAAACATACCTCGCTCATCGATCAGGTCAGATAGACTCACAGTCGAGACAAAAAATTTCAAAATAGAGGGAATAAGTAAAAGGTACGAGGGTAAATCACCTATAGCAATATGGGGAAGTTCAGACCTGCTGGAACTCTCTTTGCCGAATGGCTCCTTTGTAGATAAGTACAGGGTAAGAACAGGGGACAGAGTAAAGGTCATAGTCAAGTGATGCGGCAAAGAACGCAGAGCAGAATTATGGGGTCAATAAAGACAATAATAGGGTCATAGAGTCTTAGAGTCATTAGGTCATTTTCCTTTATCCTTGTAGTCCTCAGTGCTTAGTGTGAATAATTAGTCGTTGGTCTTCAGTCTTTGGTCTATAGTCTTGAGTCTTTTTTTTATCCTTTGGAAGTGCTTAGTCCATAGTTTCACAAATCCGTGTAATCTCCCTTCTAAATCCTTGTAATCTGTATTACAAAAATTCAATGAAAGAGAAGGTTCCTGTTATAGTTGAACCACAAGGTAAAAGTGGTCTTTTTCCGCGCGGGATAAAACTATATGAGGCACTGGGTTCGTTAGGCATAGCGATAAATTCTTCCTGTGGAGGGGAGGGAAGATGCGGAAGATGCATAGTCAGGATTATAGAAGGTATCTGTAACCCTTCCGAATTGGAGAGAGAATTCATCGATGACAAGGACCTAAGGCGAGGCTATAGACTAGCCTGCCAGATCAGGGTAATGGGCGGTATGAGGGTTCATGTTCCTCCTGAAACAAGAAGGTCTTTCTCTCAGACGGTCTTCGGAAAGCCACAAAAGTTAACCATTGAACCTTTGATCAAAAAAAAGTTCATACTAAAACCCAGGTGCTCATCAAGTCTTTCATATCTCGATATCATGAAAAAGGCATTCGGCGGAGAATTACGAATAAGCCTGGAATCATTGAAACAGACCGACATATACCCCGACGGGGCAACATACGTAACCTATAAAAATCGGATAATAAAAGTTGAGCCTGGTGATACAACCTCCAAATGCTATGGTTTGGCAGTAGATATA
>CAZRTU010000270.1:0-230 GCA_964603075.1 uncultured bacterium | reverse complement strand
TCAACAATATCGGCACTAATGGTCGACCTTGTGAGTGGGGACACTATCTCAAAGGGATTCCTGCCCAATCCACAGGCAAGGTATGGCTCTGATGTGATCACCAGGATTTCAAATTCACTAAATTCATCGGGTCTATCCAGCCTCCAAGCCTGTGTGGTAGATGGCATAAATGGATTGATCAAACGGTTGATCAGCGACTCTGGGGTCGATAAGAATCGCGTATACGAGGC
>CAZRTU010000269.1:0-3066 GCA_964603075.1 uncultured bacterium | reverse complement strand
CTGAATCAAAACGAGGTACATTTACATACGCCCTCAAGAAATCTACATTGCTCAGAGTGACCCAGCACCTGTCGTCAAGCAGGTCTGTTAGTTCATAAGATACTATCTCCTGCCAGTCAGCTTCTATAATATCGGGTTTGTACATGTGGTTATATATGCTGGAGAGGCAGTATAGATACCTCTCGGCTTTTTCAACTTCCGAGGAAGGTTGACCTGGTATTAGATAGACATATGTATCGACGATATCGAAATTGGTTCCCGCAGGGATGGTGGTCGTTGGAGAATAAGGCCTTGCGTAGCCAATATAACTACCCTCTGCATCTACAACAAAATCTGGTGACCAACCGGATCTTATACTATAGTAATCATTAAGAGAAGAAAAATCCTCAAGATAAAAGATTGTGCTGTTTGTTGCGTCTTCATATAAATAGCAGACACCAGCAGCGTATATAAACTGTTTTGCGTATTTGATGGTATTGACATCTCTCGACTTGTGACTCGACCTATCATAGAACATAAGATCCCTTGGATTATCAAGTATTATTACAGGCTGATTTGACGATACATTGGCTCCCCATCTTACCAACCCCGGGCTGGTCTTATACACATGGAAATTTATGGTAAAATCTGCCCAAACACGAGATACATTGATAGTCACGATAATCTCATTATCTGTTTCGACACCCGATATCTCTTGAACATATTCAGGCAGGGTGAGTTCGAACAGTGAACCATGTACCGTCCTGGTTGCAAGCGCATCGGAAGGATTTGACGTGGGGTATATAAGTATATATCCGTAAGTATCATCCTTATCATATTCGATTGTATAATTAGCCATCGTAATGTTGAAATGAGTGCTGTCAAGTGAATTTAGAGTAACAGATTCTTCGTTTTGCGGTGTATGTAATCCATATATCACCCGTGGATTTTCACCTTCAACACCATCTGGGTCATGGTATGTGACCCTGATGTCGTAATTTGTATCAGGACGTAGACCTATAAGCATTTTTTGATAATAACTATCCATTCTGGACATGTCCCCGTCATTTAACCAGAAGGACTCTTCTGATATTTTATGTTCGAGAACGGCCGGTCCATCAAGGTTTGCATCGCCCAAATAAGGTGCATTTACCTTTATAACGTTCGATCCCAGGACTTCTGCTATTATGCTATCCGTAAATGTGATTATATCGTAGAGCTGGACATTGTTTATATACTTGGGATTTTCGCCTATCACACCATCGGGGTCAAGGTATGTTACCCTTATATCATAGGAAGAACCGGGTTCGAGATCCGTAATCGTTTTTCTATATAAGAAGGGTTGTTTTTCCATTGCAATCTCTGGTGACCATTCGATTTCGTCTGAATGTTTGTAACTCAATGTCGCACTCCCATCTGTGTCTGTATCTCCACCGTAGGATGCACAGACACTTATTGAGTTATACGTATGGGTCTCTGTAACAGTATCTATATGAGTTTCAGGCTGTGGAAATAATCTGATAGAAAGCTTGGGACGATAATCTATCACACTGTGTTCGCTTGATGCAAAATCTAATATACCACCTGCCGAAGATATGGTTGGTTCTCGCAAGAGGAATCCAAAATTGCTGTCAGGATTACTTATCCAGTATTGGCACATATTGGTAATACTCCAGGAATACCATGTATTTGTTGGGGTGCTTGTATAGAAGGTGTCAATCCAGCCAGGAGTGTCTTCTCTGTCATCCGGAACTCCATTGCATCCCGGCAATTCCCAGGCATCGGTGTCAAAGATAGCGTAGTTCCAGTTACATTCTCCTGTAATTGCCGGTCGTCCATCGTAACCACTCGGGTCAGTGCCAGCGCCCTCTCCCCATGGACGATTGAGACGATATACTCCCAGATGTTTGGTGTTAGTCTGGGGTGTTCTTCTCTGTGTAAAATAAAGTGAAATCCATGCAGAATCTATAACCGTCTCCCCAGATAGGCAAGAGAGATCGAACTGTACGAGAGCGTGCTTCGCATCAGCCTCTCCACCGTTGCCTGTAGCCTCGAACATATCCTCACCCCCGGTATTCCAATCTGGTTTATCGATGAAAATATGTGCATCTGTGCATCCATAGAACCCATCTACACCCTGCTGGAATGTAAAGGTCTGCTGGGCAAACGCGTTACCAGCTATAAAAATGATGAAAAGAGGAACCAAGTTCCTGTATCCTCTAAAAGTAGATAACTGCATTAACATCAGCTTTTTTCTGTTGAAATGTAATATCCACCTCCACAACTCCATTGATTGACACAGAAGAAATACCCTTTTTAAGATCCTCTCCATCAACTTCAATCCTCTTTGGAGAAGTCAGAGAGATTAACGACAACTTAACTGTGTGACCAACAAATCCTTCACCGTTAATTGTGATTGATTTACTCTCATCGTTATACCGAACATCCCAAATAATAAGATTGGCTTCCTGAAGATATGGACATGAAGGACTACCTAACATTAATTGAATATCTTTAGGTGTTTCGCCACGGCCTGACACAACTGCCGAAGAAGTCTTCCTCCCATCATATAAGATATTTTTCAGGTAATTACCTTGACCTGTTATCCTAACTCTCACTTTAGTCCCGTTGAGATAAACATCATATTGGGGTTTAAGGGGTAGAGTATCCAATCTCGGGTTGAGTGAAATATTCCAGGGGCTATCTTTAACACCTAAAAGATAATACAAAGATTTAAAATACCATCCTCCAGCCCATAGAAAAGATGGTTTATCAAGCATGCCGTATTCTTCTGAATTGGGATCACTTTTGCGGGTTTCATATAACGCAGGTTGTCCATTTGGGCTATCTGTAATGCCTTTGAGAGTATAATTTCTCTTCAAAACAGCATAAGCGTCTTTAACATGATGTTGAGACAATAAAGCTTCAATATACCAAATTGTACTTTGTGGCCATACTCCACCGTTAAGGTATACTCCTGGTGAACCGGCTTGTTCTCCTTCAAATCCAAAATATTCAATAACCTCAGGTTCAACAAAATCTTCCGGAAAAGCAACCCTAACGCCTATATTTTTGTCATACAATTTT
>CAZRTU010000268.1:0-3071 GCA_964603075.1 uncultured bacterium | reverse complement strand
ATGAACTAACCATCCCCGAGTACTATGCGTCAATGGGGGCAATAGGTTCTGCACTGACTCTTATGGAAGATGCTTCGCCATCTGGGGAGTTTAACAACATAGAAGAAATATATGGGTATCTAAATAAACAAAAAGAAGAACATAAGCTCTTGGCACCGCTTGTGGAATCAAAGGGAAAGATTTCGAAACACATATGGTTAGAGAGACCGAAACTATCAAAGGATAAAAAACTTTCCGTGTACTTGGGTGTAGATGTGGGATCGATATCAACCAATGTGGTTGCTATAGATGGGCAGAAGCGACTTATCGCCAGACGCTACCTCTGGACAGCAGGCAGACCTATAGATGCCGTAAGAGGGGGCGTGGAAGAAATAGGCGAGGAGATTGGGGATTACGTGGAGGTTAGGGGCGTAGCAACCACGGGTTCGGGTAGACATATGACAGGCGACCTCATTGGTGCGGATGTCGTCAAGAACGAAATAACCTCGCAGGCAAGGGCATCAATTGAAATAGACCGAAGCGTGGACACAATTTTTGAGATAGGCGGGCAGGATTCAAAGTATATAAGCCTGGATAATGGGGTAATAAGGGATTTTGAGATGAACAAGGTCTGCGCAGCGGGCACTGGTTCCTTCCTCGAGGAGCAGTCTGAGAGGCTCAAACTAAAGATAAAGGAAGAGTTTGGAGAATGCGCCCTATCGAGTAAATCACCTGCTGCGCTGGGGGACAGATGCACGGTGTTTATGCAGTCAGACCTCACGGGTTACCTGCAGAGGGGCGCAAAAAGGGAAGATTTAGCAGCAGGTCTGGCATACTCTATCGTTCACAATTACCTTAATAGAGTAGTGGAGAATAAGAGGGTTGGGCGTAACATTTTTTTCCAAGGTGCCGTCGCTCACAACAAGGCTGTTGTGGCTGCATTCGAAAAGGTTTTAGGTAAATCCATAACCGTTCCACCACATAATGATGTTACTGGTGCCATAGGAGTTGCGATTATCGCAATGGAATACATGAAGAAGAACGGAATTAAAAAGAGTAAATTTAAGGGCTTCGACCTAAGTAAGAGAAGATATAATATCGATGTATTTGAATGCAGGGATTGTCCAAACATGTGTAGGGTCAACAAGGTCGTAGTTGAAGGAGAGAATCCCCTGTATTATGGATCAAGGTGCGAAAAATATGATATAAAAAAGAGAGAAAAAAGATCAGATCTGCCGGACTTATACGAAGAGAGAGAGAGATTACTTCTAAAATCATATCAAAGAAAGAGGACCAGGGGACCCAAGATCGGGATCCCAAGGGCACTCATATTCCAAGAATATTTACCGTTCTGGGTCACATTCTTTCAAGAAATTGGCCTCGATGTTGTCCTATCTAATAAGACAAACAAAAAGATAATACACGATGGCGTAGAATCTGTCATCTCTGAACACTGCTTTCCTATAAAGGCAGTACATGGCCATGTGCTAAACCTATGTCAAAAAGGTGTAGACTATATATTCCTTCCGTCAGTGATATCCATGCAAAAAGAAGACCACCGTATACAGGAGAGCTATGCATGCCCATTTGTCCAGGGGTTACCTTATGTGATAAAGGCAGCAATCGACCCGGAAAGTAAGGGGGTGAAACTCATCACCCCGGCCATATTTCTTAAAAGAAGTAGAAAACTACTGAAAGACACTTTGGTTTTGGTCGCCAATAGATTGGGTGCGAGTAAAGTCCTTGCAATCCAGGCAGTTGAAAGGGCAGAAGCCGCACAGAAAGACTTCTACGTGGCAATTAAGGAAAGAGGCAGAGAAACCTTGGGTAAACTAAAGGATAGGGCAATCGTGGTTGTTGGAAGACCCTATAATACCTGTGATATGGGACTAAATCTGGATATACCAAAGATATTACGCGACCAGGGAGTGCTGGCAATTCCAATGGACTTTATGGACCTTGAGCAGATTGATATAGGAAAGGATTGGCCGAATATGTACTGGAGATATGGACAGAGGATTCTATCGGCTCTAAGGGTAATAAAGCGGCATCCTAAGTTATACCCCTTATACATTACAAACTTCAGTTGTGGTCCAGATTCGTTTATACAGAGATACTTTGGTAAGGAGATGGGCAGGAAGCCATACCTGATTATAGAGGTGGACGAACACTCAGCACCTGCTGGCGTGATAACGAGGTGTGAAGCATTTCTGGACACATTAGGCAATGTGCAGGATGTAGCTGAACCTGCTGTTCGCGTATTTAAGACCTACAGAGCTGATTATCAAGGTAGAACTACCTACATCCCATTCATGGGATACCACTCGTATGCCCTTGCAGCCGCTCTGAGATACTGCGAGATTGATGCAGAGGTAATACCAGTTGCTGACCAGGAATCACTCGAGCTCGGGAGAAAATATACCACCGGTTACGAATGTTTCCCCTGTATAGTGACAACCGGTGATATGCTCAAGGTTTTGAATAGACCTGGAATCGATAATACAAAAATTGCCTTCTTTATGCCCGAGTCAAGTGGTCCATGTAGATTTGGTCAATATAATAAATTGCAGAGGGTTATCCTCTCTGATCTGGGTTACGACGAAGTGCCAATTATATCCCCAAATCAGGCGACCAAGTTTTATCAGACTTTAAGTAAATATGGTAAGGACTTTGACAAACGTGCGTGGGCTGGTCTGTGCGCGGTTGATATGCTTGATAAACTCACAAGACAAACAAGACCTTACGAGATAAACAAAGGGGAGACTGATAGGGTTTATAGGAGATCTTTAGAGAGGATAGTCAGGGCACTTGAAGGTGCTGGTAACGTAAGGGGGGTCTTGAACGAGGTTAAGCGAGAGTTTAGAGAGATTAGGGTGGACAAGAGTGAACCGAGACCCGTAATCGGTATTACGGGCGAGATATACATAAGGTCCCATCACTTTTCAAATAATGATATTGTCAGAACTATTGAGGAACTCGGGGGGGAGGTCTGGCTTTCACCAATCGCAGAATGGTTCTTCTATGTAAACCGGAGGAGAAAAGAGGACAATATTGCGGATAAGGATTACAGAGAGTTCATCATGCACTGGTTA
>CAZRTU010000267.1:0-3074 GCA_964603075.1 uncultured bacterium | reverse complement strand
AGCGTAGGGCCTGGGATCTATTACGTCTTTTGCCCCAAATTTCTTCGCCGCTACGAACCCTGCGCCAAAATTCATGCCACCGTGGGTCAGAGTAGGACCATCCTCGATCACCAAAACCTTTTTGCCTTTTATGACAGACTGGTTGTCGACCTTTATGGTAGAATTCGCAAATATCAGAGTAGCTTCTGGGTTTACATCCCGGATGTTTTTTTTCAAGGTTTCAACGTCTTTTTCTCTGGCACTGTCCATCTTGTTTACGACTACTACATCTGCCATGCGAAGGTTGGTCTCACCTGGGTGATAAAGGAGCTCATGTCCCGCTCTCAGTGGATCAGCAACAGTAATCAAGAGGTCCTGTTTATAGAATGGGAAGTCGTTATTGCCGCCATCCCAAAGTATTATATCCGCCTCCTCTTCTGCACTCTTAAGGATTTCCCCATAATCTACGCCTGCATAAACAACCATCCCCATTGCTATTATAGGTTCATATTCCTCTCTCTCTTCTATGGTGCATTTCTCCTTGTCGAGATCTTCGTAGGTTGCAAATCTCTGTACGGCTTGTTCTACAAGGTCGCCGTACGGCATAGGATGTCTTACAAGGACAACCCTCTTCCCATGCCTCTTTAGTATCCCTGCTATCTTTCTTGAGGTCTGACTCTTTCCAGAACCGGTCCTTACAGCACACACAGCCACGACAGGCTTTTTTGATTTTATAGCGGTTGAATTTGTTCCGAGGAGCATAAAGTCTGCCCCATATGACAATACCTTTGAAGCAACATGCATGACATAGTTATGCGAAACATCGCTGTAGGCGAAAACCACGATGTCTACATGTTGTTTTTTTATGAGGTTGGATAGTTCCGATTCGGCATATATTGGAATCCCGTCCTTGTATAACCTTCCTGCAAGTTCTGGCGGGTAACGCCTTCCCTCTATATCAGGAATCTGAGTGGCAGTAAATGCAACCACCCGGTAATCATTATTTTCCCTAAAGTAGACATTAAAATTATGGAAGTCTCTACCAGCAGCACCCATTATCAAGACTCGCTTAGGCATACAACCTCCCCACCTCGAAATATCCAATATTAACCACAGATAGCAATTTGAGAAAAGCGAAGAGCGAAGGGAGAAGAGGGAAAAATCACCTAACACTCATCTCTTTTCTTTATCCATTATCCTTTTGCATTTTTCACTTGCAGTGATTCAAGTCCCTGTTAAAATGAGCCGTAATTACTTTTACCTTTTTCCTTGTAGCACCTACTTCATTAATAGTTTTCTATTCTCTATTTGCCATTTTCTATTTTCCGCAGTCTTCAGTGCTTACTCTCTTCCCTTTTCTCTCATCTCTCCTCTCCCTTCTCCCCCTCTGTGCTCCCCTGTCTGACGGAAGGAGAGCAATCCCTGTGAAATTCTTAAATAAACGCCCGATAGTATAACATAAAATTAAATGGAAGTCAAGCAAAATCTATTCAATTTTTCCTTGATCGAATAGGAAAGTAAAAACCCATAGGGTTGCCCCACGTCGACCTTCGGTTCACAGAGAAAGACATTTTTAATTTATTCTCTATGTTCCCTGTGGTTCTAAAAAATTTCTTGACAAATGAGCTGTTATGCTATATAATTCGATGTATGCGAGACCTGCTTAAATATATGCATCCTTTCAGGGGCAAATTCTCAGCATCCATATTCTTCATGCTGGCTTTTGCAATCCTTTCGAGCTTCTCCCTATCCCTCATCGCACCATTCTTACAGAGTATTTTTTACGATCAACCCGTCAGCCTTCAAAACGACATTCTCGATCGTCTTACCAATTTAATAACGGGCGAAACCAAGTGGCAAACCATTCTGCGACTGCAGTTGGTGCTGGTTTCCATATTCTTACTAAAGGGTCTATTTGGCTATCTCCATCGCTATCTCGCTGTATCTGCTGAAGAGGGAGTTATAAGGGATATAAGAGAGGAGATGGTTAAGCATATTTATTCGCTCTCCATCGACCACTTTCACAAGACCAAGACCGGCACGTGGGTGTCAAAAGTAACAAACGATGTAGGAAGGATCGAAAGGAGTATCTATGACGGATTTTTGGGGATAGTTAGGCAGATTATGCTGATACTTGCCTACTTTCTCTTTGCACTCTATCTATCCTGGCAACTTTTGATAGTAACAGTAATAATATTTCCTCTTGTGACCAGAATTATCAGCATATTAAGCCGAAAACTCAGAGAGCGAAGCGAGGTCGTTCAGGAAAATATCGCAGACGTCACCTCACAATTCAGTGAGGGGTTAGCTGGAATGAAGATCATAAAGGCATTTAAGAGAGAGAGTAAAGAGACAGGCAAAATATTACATTCATCCCGAAGATACTTCAAGTCCCGACTAAGATTCACAAGGGTAGGGCTGATAGGAACCCCGCTTTCAGAACTTATAATAGCAGTTGGTATATGTGCTGTTATATCTTATGGTGCATTTCATGTTTTTAATAACTACATAACACCTGAGAGATTTATTGTGTTTCTTGTCTGTGTTATCTCTCTTATGGACCCTCTTAAGAGGATACCTTCTTCAAACGTGCATCTCCAGCAGGGAATTCAAGCCATAAAAAGGATAAACAGAGTACTGGCACTTGTGCCCACTGTAATCGAGGACCCCAACCCAGTGAGCTTTCCTAAATTTAAAGACAGGATCGTCTTCAGGAATGTCTTCTTCAGCTATAATGGCGAAGATTACGTAGTAAAAAACATCAACATGGAGATAAGAAAGGGTGAAAGTATCGCTCTCGTTGGGCCTTCAGGTGCTGGCAAATCCACAATAGTTGATCTGCTTTTGCGGTTCTACGATCCTACATCGGGATTAATCGAAATAGATAGTGCAAACCTGAAAAAGATAAAAACAGAAGATCTAAGAAGACAGATCGGACTCGTAACCCAGGAACCCTTTCTTTTCAATGACACCTTGGCAAACAATATAACGTATAGCCGTGATAAGATAGATAAGGAGCGAATGCTTCTTTGTGCCAAGCTGGCAAATGCCAATGAATTTATAGAAAAATTTACCGATGGGTACGATACCATTGC
>CAZRTU010000266.1:0-3084 GCA_964603075.1 uncultured bacterium | reverse complement strand
ATCATAGATGGGATGGTTTGTAATAGCCTCCTTATAATCGATCTGCCTCACAGGTGAACCACTATAGAAAGACTCTTGGGATACGAATGTCCAGCAGTCAGCGTCTATGGGAGGCGCACCACCTGGTCCTGCAGGTGCCCATCCAATATTTGGTCCGTCATAGACCCATACAACCCATCCAGGGGACCATCTATTTCCGGGGTCCCAGACCCAGCCATAACCTGGACACCAGACCCAGTGACCGTAATGATAGGGCAGGAATCCCCAAGGCTCAAATGATATCCATATCCAGCCGAAAGATACATCCCAGAACCAGTAACCGCAGAAGAAGGGTCTCCATCCTACGACCACGTGCGGTCTCCAGACCCGTCCATACGGATGCACATATACCCAAGTGCCATAATAATCGAGGTCACAGCAGCCCAAAAATACTCCGACATCTACATATAATCTCGTGTATCTCTCACAGCGACAGGAACAGAATCTATCGAAACCATCTGGGCTGCCGGCGTATCTCTCACTTATTTTGCCCGAATAGGTCACACAGACCTTTTCTCCCTCCCAGATAGTCTTAATTTCCTCCGCGGTTTCAATGGTAACCCATCCATCGAGAACGCATACTTCAGTTTTACCATCGCCGCCCACCTCTATCCTCGCATCGCTTTCTACATCCAGGTAGATAGAAGACCTATCGGTCTCTATAACAAGCTGATTGTCTCTTACATTTTTGACCCTTGCCACTCCATAGGAGATGTATACGGAGGCCTCGTTCAGACCAAGATAAAGGACCTCTGCTCTGGTATGGCTATTCAACCACAGAACAGCCCCCATACATAGTTCTATCTCTGCCCTTGATTTTCTACCAGTCTCTATTATGTCGTCCTTTTGGATCACCATGTTTGGCACAGCATCTGTCCAGTGTACCGACAGATCCTTTAATATCCAAACATCCCCCTCTGTATAGCTCAAGCGACCCACGGCAACGTCATGCCCGAGGGCGGATGAGGCCAGGAGGGCTGCAAGCGCCGCAGTCAATAGAACCTTCATCTTTATCACCTCCTCATATTGATTTCAAAAGATTATAACTCTTCATATTAGGAAACGAATCTGGACAAGCAAATATTTTGTATGTAAATTGCATTTCTAAATATTTCCCTAAGGTAGTTCTAATGAAGACTCAGCCTTAAGGGAGAGGGATGATGATTCTCCCCTTTCAAAATGGTATTCTGCACATCGTGCAACCATTGCCCCATTATCTGTACAGAACTGGGGAGACGGGAAGATTATCTCACAATGACCCGCCTTTTCTCTGAATTTTTCTCTCAACCTCTTATTCCTGGCGACGCCTCCACATATTCCTATGTTTCTTATGCCTTTCTTATTGGATAGTTTTATCGTAGGGTGTATAAGTGAATCAACGCAAGCCTCTTGGAAAGATGCAGCGATATCTGGAATCAACTTTTGAGATAGAGTTGTCTTTCTAATATGGTAAAGGACCGCGGTCTTAAGACCGCTGAAGCTGAAGTCGTAACCGTTCAGTTTCGCCCTCGGAAAACGGATGGCATCTATCCTTCCCTTCTCTGCAGCCTGTTCGATCTCTTTACCACCCGGATAGGGAAAACCGAGCATTCCTGCAACCTTATCGAATGCCTCACCACATGCATCGTCTAGTGTGCTTCCGTACACCTTATAGTCTCCCTCACTTTTAATATGGACAAGCTCTGTGTGCCCCCCAGAAACGATGAGAACTATGATCGGAAACTTGATTTTATTCTCCAGAAATAGAGAGAATATATGTGCCTCAAGGTGATTTACTCCTAAGAACGGAATACCAAGCGCCATAGCAATGGATTTCCCCAGAGACATCCCCAATAGAAGTGAACCCACCAGCCCAGGTCCGTATGTAGCCCCGACTCCTTCTAAATCCTCGAAGAGAATCCCAGCCTCAACCATTGACTTTCTAACCACCGGGAAAAGGTTCTTTATATGGTCTCTCGAAGCCAGCTCGGGAACAACTCCTCCATATCTTGAGTGACTGATCTGTGATAAAACCACATTAGATAGTACGGTGTTGTTCTTTACAATAGATGCCGATGTATCGTCGCAAGATGTATCTATGCCTAAGGTGATCATTAGTGAAATGTGCTTATAAGGAAGGATTAAACTGTTTATTAATCTTTGTTCTTTGCAAAATAAAGTGTAACATAGGAGGGGTCGCAGGTTACATCAGGTGGAATATCAAGATACGCCCTTTTCGATTTAGGTAGCTTTATGGTGTCCACTGCGACCGGTTCTGTACGGATGTACTTTACCTCTTTAAATATCTCCAGACCTCCTTTACATAAAACTGAATCAGGGCTGATCTCCACATTATTAAAAATAGGTTCAACAACAGGTATCACTGGTAGCTTCCGCTCAATCATTTTATCAATCCTTACGAGGAAGGGTTTGGTCTCTATAGAGACAAGAGAGACGTCTGCCCAGGGAGGAAAAGAAATATCGCTCTCTCCTATACTAACTCTCGTCCAACCCCTACTGTCTTCCAATGGATAATTAATAGCGAGTCTGCCCCAGAATTTCATCCTCAGGATAGCTCCGCCTTTTCCCCTTATGTTCAGGATCGCCGCGTTTTGGGGAGCCTCGGCTACGAAGGCACTGTCGTTTTCAATCTGGTATTTGATGGGAACACTTAAGTGTATCTGGAACTCCTTCTGAAGGACCACATAAAACCATATGAGCAAAGCAAGCACTCCAGCGGAGATCTTAAGCGGGTAATTGGCACTTATTACTTTCCATATCCTGTTCATCGGCTGAGAAATATGGGAGGTCATTAACTGGGGAGCAGGGATTCGAACCCCAATACCAGGATCCAGAGTCCTGTGTCCTGCCAGTTGGACGACTCCCCATATTGGGTTAATTTATATAATTAAACACCGAACAGCACCGAATACGCCGAATAAAAAAACGACTACTTTCAAACCTTACCTATATTTTGATTTATAAGAACTCAGTGTCCTTCAGTGTCTTTCGGTGTTGAATTTTTGCTTTGAATAGCGGCGGAGGGATTCGAACCCCCGACACGAG
>CAZRTU010000265.1:0-3101 GCA_964603075.1 uncultured bacterium | reverse complement strand
CCGTGTCTCAATCTCTTCGCCACAATGGGATACCCCACTTTATCAAAACATCTACCTCCAGATTTACCTTGCGTCCAACTCTCCAGTATTTTATGTTAGTGTTTTCTTCTGTGAATGGAGTGATTCCTATCTTTATTATATTTTTATCTATCTCCTGGGTGGTAAGACTTATACCGTCCAGGGCAACACTTCCCTTTTTGACGATAAATTTCACAAGTTCCATGGGAATAGACAATTCTATTAAGGTGTCCCTCTTGGCCGTGAATTTTGCAACGCCATCTATATGTCCGTAAACAACGTGACCGCCCAATCTGTCTGTTAGTCTCAACGCCCTCTCAAGGTTAACGTATTCACCTGTTGACATAATGCCGAGGTTTGTGTTCTTAAGAGTCGCGCCCATTATTTGAGTCGTGAACCTATCTCTGCGTACATCGTTTACAGTAAGACATACACCATTGACCGCTATGCTGTCTCCAACCTTTGAATCAGATGAGATCCTGGATGCCTTTACCTGAACTATAGTCCCATTCCTCTTGGGGATTATGGAAGATATCTTACCAACTTCTTCTACTATACCGGTAAACATATGCGATATGTAGAGATCTGATTATACAAGGATCCTCTCCTTGCGTTAATTAGGTTTTTTCTTGGGTGCTTTTTAGAGGTTCAGGGTCTGAAATATTAGTGCTCAGGCTCTTCGTTACTTACGTCAATTTCGGCAAATAGTTCATCTATTGTCGAGGCGGAGGAAAGTACCTCTTTTGCCCTCTGTACGACAGGATTATATATGAGATAGGATTCTTCGTATCTCCCGGTACTTCCCCAGATCGATTCTCCTATTGATGCCCGCAGATACTGCTCTATAAATGGAAGTGCATCATTCCAGTCCTGTTCTGAAATCTCGAGTTCCTTATCCTCCTCGAGATAAAGCTTGAAATCCCCGTATACATCTTCTTTAAGAGAAAAACCTCGTTCGATATCTGAGTTGAGTATTGTATAGTGTGCAGCAAAGCCTACAAATCCGCCCTTCCTCCATATTTCCCACACTATCTGTGGCGTCCTCTCTTGTTCGACGAAGATATCAGGCGAGATTCCTCCACCTCCATAGAGTGTTCTTATAGGATCCTTTAAGGTGCTGAACTCCTCATCCGTAGTGGGATTTTTGAGAAGAAACCTAATAGTATCCGATTTGTGTATGCATCTTCCAGAGGGTGTATAATACCTTGCAGTTGTGAGCTTGAGGGCTTCCTTGGCACCAAGTGGAACAACTGTCTGGACTGAACCCTTTCCGAATGTAGTATCACCTATAATAATGCCCCTTGACCAGTCTTGAATGGCTCCTGCTACAATTTCGGACGCAGAGGCACTTGCTCTGTTCACGAGAACGGCAAGTGGATAATCTCCGTATGATGCCTCCCTGGTAGCACGATACTCCATATTTGAGTTTCGCATTCTCCCCTTCGTGCTTACAATGATACTGTCCTTCTCAATAAAGAGGTCGCTTACCTCCACAGCCTCTTTCAATAGCCCTCCGGGATTGCCTGTAAGATCGAGTATGAATTTGGTTGCACCCATTTTATGGAGTTCATCGAGCGCCTCCTCCACCTCAATATAGGCACCGTTCGAGAAGTTGATCAGCTTTATGTATCCTATATCCTCATCAACCATACCATAGTATGGCACATCCTTTATCTCAATGATAGCTCTTTCAATTGTGTAGTCAGTTTCCTCCATTCCCTCTCTTGCGATCGTCATGGTTACCTGTGTTCCTGGAGTCCCTCTCAGTTTTTTGACCGCTTCATCAGTTGTTATACCCCGAGTAGACACACCCTCTATTTTGAAAATTATATCACCAGGACGCAAACCAGCATGGTAGGCAGGTGTCCCCTCTATTGGTGCGATGATCGTTAGCCATCCATTCCTTATACTTATCTGTATACCGAGTCCACCAAACTTACCCTGTGTCTTTACCTTCAGATCGCTGTAGTCATCTTCTTCAAGATAAGAGGAATGAGGGTCAAGTGAAAATAACATACCTTTTATAGCCTTCTTCACGAGGTCAGAGACATCAACCTCTTCAACGTACCTGTCCTTTACCAACCTTAAAACATTGGTGAACATGTTCAGTGTATAGGATATATTCTGTGCCGCCCCAACCAATAGCAATACTATCAATCCAAGACAAACCAATAGTCCAATTCTTCTCTTCATTTGTCCTCCGGTTATTGTGTGGTATCAAAATTGGATATTTCGTAAATAGACTTACAACCTACAGGATAAACATAGCTCTCATAAGGTCTAACGACCGCTACATTGCTTTAGGAACGTGTTATCTATGATTATAACACAAAAACCCCCGAATGTCAATAATTTTTTTATTACCCGATGGCTGAACACCCCACATGGTATCCCTGCTTACCGTCAGGCAGGCACCCCATATGAAATCATGCACGAAATCATCTAAGATAACAGGTGATAAGTTAAATACTTGTGGTGGGACATTACTTTCGTTTTCCTTAAGTATATCTATTTGTTGGCTAACGGATAGGCATACCTGTACCTCTTCTCCTTACTAACCCAGCATCACAAATAATCCGAGAAATCGCCTTCGTAGATATTGGTAAGTCATAATGCTCCTTCAATCTATAAGGACCCCACCTTGGGTGAGTCTTACGCAACTCTTTAACCTTTCCCTCCAAGTCCCCTGGTGTCTTGTGCGGTATGTTATGGGGCGCACGAGACCTATTCCCAAGCCCCACAAAGCCACTCTCCCTGTACCTCTTAACCCACTTCCTTACAGTCTTACGCGTAGTATTATACTCCCTCGCAGCCTGCGATATCCGTACTTGCTCAGCTCGCCCTACCATACCCAACCTGATATTGTATAGATACTCCTTCAGCTTATCTAACTTTTTACTTGACATCGCACTAATTATGGTGTAATATTCCATTTGAGGGACCTCCTTTCGTTGGTTTACGGTGTATATTATACACCATTTGGGGAGGTTCCTCAAGTTTTTTATTCACCCTTCGCTATTTTCTTCAACTTACCAGCCATACTCTTACTCATCCATAATAAACCTTCTAACTGGATACTATGT
>CAZRTU010000264.1:0-3120 GCA_964603075.1 uncultured bacterium | reverse complement strand
GTGCCTCGTGTATCCAGCTTACCTCTCTCGGGTCTTCGAATATACAACCCAAGGGATGTAATTCAGCCAGAAGATTACCGAAAAGCATAAGAATACAAAAGACGGCACAGACAAGTCCACGCATTTGTCCCCCTTTTTTACATCTCAACTAATATACGCTCAAACCAAAGATATAACAAACCTAAAGCCTGCCTATGCAAACTTAAAAGTTTGCCCTACAACTACGATAGAATAATTCGTAGGGCAAGGCTTCCTGACTACCGTCAGGCAAGGTTTGCCTACATTATCTATCCCTTATTCGCAGGCATAAAGCCTGCGGCTATCATCTGGAAAACCTGAAGCCTCCCTTCTCGTTATACGATACTATCGCAGCAGTACTATCTTTCTTACCTTACAGAAGCTCTCTGTAGTGAATTGACAGAAATATATACCCTGAGGTCCGTCATCCCCATTATCATTTCTCCCGTCCCATCTTGTCTCATAGTAACCAGCCTTCATCTCCTGGTCTATGAGTTTGGCTACCCTGAATCCTGAGATATTGTATATAGATATGCTCACATAAGACTTGACAGGAAGACCAAATTCGATACAGGTGGATTGGCAGAACGGATTGGGACGATTCTGCGAGAGGAAGAAGACATCAGGGACCGGATTTTCTTCCATGACGCCAGTTCCACTTACCACGGTGAATGAATAGGTACTATCGGGAGCATTCACGGGATCTCTTGCCTCATTAGGTGGCTGTGCATTATCCTCTACGTATATGTAATAGTCAACAGTGGTATTACCGGGCTGTGTGGGTATCGTCCCTGTAAATTCTACCATGGCTTTTGCCGTGTCCATTGCAATATTTACCCAATTTGTATCCACACTCGTCCTGTACCTGAGTTCTACCTTGCTTACACCATTTGTATCGTTTACATTTGCACTTATGGGGAACGGTCCTGTAAAGGTTGTATCACGCCAGACTGTTGTTGATTCAATCTCGGGTGGTTGTGTATCTATCAGTAATGCCCATACTTGATTTGATTGTTTTGAGTTACCAATGCTGTCTACGGCAACTATGTACCAGTTATGATATCCTTCACTCAGGTCATAGTCTGCTGTCCAGGAGGTATCGAGCCCTGTGTTTTTGAGGTCGCCATCGACATATGCATGGTACCCCCAGAATCCGCAAGCAGTATCTATTGTTGAATGCCATAAAAACGTGGGCCTGTTAATGCCCAGGCAAGTGGAGTCTGAGGGTGATATCAGGTCAAAGGAATCCGGTGGAGTGATATCTATGCCGAACCCCCATACTGAAGAGAAGTCACCTATGTTTCCCGCGAGGTCAAATGCTTTGACCCTCCAGTAATAATGATCTTGGTCAAGATTCAGTGTATCTAAAGGCTGGTTAATGGTATCGATAATGATTGGATCGACGAAACTCTCAGAGGTATCCACTTGAATTATATAACTTATCTCAGAAGCCTTTGGTGCACCCATGTATCGACCTTCGCCTGTAATATTTACATTGCTCGGGCTTTGGTCGGCTTCTACCATATTGCCTTCTCTACCGCCATTATGAATTTTTTTATCGATATAACTGGTGGGCTTTACCTTTAATTCATCAGTATGAATATCGGACAGGTTGAGATCATTATAGGTTGATGGACGGTTAACGATTTGCCATTTTACGTCATTGGAGATAGATTTCACGACCTCTCCCCATTGGAAACATACTGTTGTGTCTCCTACCCAGGAGCTATCAGGGGGATAGGAGAGAGGAGGGGGAAGGGGTGCGCTGGCATCAACTTCGAACTCCCACGAGAAGATGGTCTGGTTGTCTCTGTTATCGGATACACTGAGCTCCACTTCGTGGACAGTATCTGAAAGAGCCGCAGTAGGGGTATACTCTACTGAGGAATCTGTTACAGTGGCACTAACCGGACTGCCGTCGAGCTGCAGAGACACAGTAGAGGTCTTTATTCCGGTTTCTGGGTCATAGTAACGGGCTTCAATGGTTGGGAGATTGTCCCTTATGAGTGTATCCTGCGGGGGGTATATGTATGAGACAAGGGGTCCTGCTGTATCGACGGTCCAGAATATCCTGTTATAGGGGTCATCTTCAAAGCCTTCTCCTGCGAAGGCACCATATGGATATATAAATGTAACGGTTCCCTGGTTTTCTAACTTGGTAACGTTATGGGAGCCTCCCCAGGTATTTTCAGGAAAGGTTGCATCCACTATCTGTATATCCTGTGAATTATCGATTCGCATAAGTGTCCCACCTGATTTACCGTTTCGGAATCTGCAGTAGTCAAAACTCGTGGAGGTATCTATAGCGCCGCAGCCCGTTACGTATATGCCATTTAAGCCCGTGTATTCAAAGATAGAATAGATAGGGCTTATGGTACCACCTGCATTTACATTGAAGGCATAGTATCCGCTTCCTGTCCTCGTTACCCTTGCTATCTGTGATGTGTCTGTGCCTATGCATTCCAGCCTACCTCCATTATTGACGTTGAGCGTATCACCAACCTCGAGAGCGGCTCCTGCATTCAGTCTCAAGGTACCGCTTATATTAACGTCCTCATAGGCTCTGATAACGTGACCGGACGTCTCAAGATTTCCTGTGTCCACCCAGATATTTGATGCGATTATTGTGGAATCGGCATATGCCGTGCTGTCTGCCTTTCCTAAAGATCCCTTCTCATGGTACGGTTCAATTTCCTCCTCCGACTCTTCTGTTTGCTCATAGAGTTCACCCCAGTATTTTAAGGGCACATTTTCTTTGGCACTCTCCTTATCTATCTTCAGGGTGTCAAACGTATCTTCTCCTATGTGAGATTCCGCCGTTCCATCAAATATGACCGAAGAGGTGTACTGATCAAAACCATCCGTTGGTCCTCCACCTGCCAGAGCATAATTTCCCGTGTTTATCCAGTTACCAGCCACATGTATTTTTATACCACCGTCATCCGCGTCGAGACCAGCCGCAGAATCAATTTGGACACTGCCATCTATATCCAGAATGCTGTTACCGTTTAGCTCCATACCCCCTCTCACAAGACGCAGGTCATTATGTATCCTCAAGAGTTTGTTTACCCCAGTGAGTTCAAGGTCCTCATAGTGAGGGTC
>CAZRTU010000263.1:0-3121 GCA_964603075.1 uncultured bacterium | reverse complement strand
TGGCTATCATAGCGCTTGATGATGCTCTGGCAATAATCCTCTTTGGATTATGCCATACTGTGGTCTCAACGACTCGAAACCTCCATACGATATTAGTACCATTAGTTGAAATTTTTGGTTCTGTAATCTTGGGAATCGCAGCGGGTTTCTTACTGAGATTTTGCTCTAAATTTCTCAGGGTAATATCAGAGTATTTGATAGTCGGACTCGGTCTGGTCTGTCTGACATCAGGAATCGCAATATTTTTAAAGATATCTCCTCTTCTTTCGAACATGACGATGGGCTTTATAATCGCGAACAGTACAAGGAGAGATCAGAGGTACATAGCTGCTCTAAACAACTTTACACCACCAATATACGCGGCCTTTTTTGCTCTCTCCGGTACTTATCTACGCCTCAAGGTGCTCGCTAAGGTCGGTACCCTGGGAGTATCGGTAATATTTTCCAGGGCAATAGGTAAAATTACAGGTGTCTCGGTTGGTGGTAAGCTTGCACATTCTTCTGGTTCTATCAGGCGATATCTTGGTCTGGCATTACTTCCACAGGCAGGTATCGCTATAGGACTTGCATTAATCGTTGGACAAAATCCTAATCTGGAGGTCTATAAAAATATCTTGGTGAATATAATACTGGCATCAGTAACCGTGAATGAGCTTATAGGTCCACCTCTAACTGCTCTTGCCTTAAGACGCAGTGGAGAGGCAAGGACGGTAAGTGTAAAATCCTGATACTTACCTATAATTTTTCTTGACAATGAGAGATGTTCTAAAAAGGAGGTAAAATGCATCTTTCAGAACTTATGGATGAGGATCTTATAAACTGTGGGATTACAAAAAAGGATAAGAGAGGCGTTATCGAAGAGATGGCTGAGATGTTCCAAAAAAAAGGTTATATAAAAGATATAGACGAATTCTGTCAATCGATTATCAAACGTGAAGATGTCGAATCTACTGCCATTGGCGACGGAATAGCCATACCTCACGGAAGATCTGAAGTCGTAACCTCACTTAAGGTCGCATTTGGCAAGTCAAGTAAAGGTGTAAGCTTTGATGCCATCGACCGCAAACCCGTCTATATTATCTTCATGATAGCAGCTCCAACTAGTGCAAGAAAAGAGTACCTCCAGGCAGTTGCTAAGATAGCGAGACTATTGAAGTCGCGTGTCATGAAGGAGGCTTTACTATCATGTGAGGCTTCAAATGATGTTATGAAGATAATAAAAGACTTCGATAACATGCTCATCGAGGATATACGAGTAGAAACGAAAGAAGGGAGAGTCATACACAGGGAGTAGAGAGGTTGCTTATAATGTCCCTTCGGTAGATAGTCAAAGAAAGAATAAGAAATAAATTAACGGGGGATTTATGTATCTGCTACTCGTGGTCTTAAATAAGGAAGAGTACCTGGAGGATATACTCTCTGTCTATCTCGAGCTTGGCATAGAGGATGCGGTTACTGTAGACGCCGAATCTATGAAGCGTTCGCTCGCTGCACAGGTTCCGTTGTTTGCTGGCCTCAGACTGGATCTAGGGAGAAAGCCGTTTTCCAAATTGATATTCGCCACCTCCGAAGGTAAAGACACTGCAAGAGATATGCTAAATCTGCTGAGGGAGGTTGGTATAAATCTTGAGGAGCCTGGTGTTTCAAGGGTATATACAATAAAACTAGAGTCAGTATACGGCACTCCCGAGGAGATTGAAGAGATATAAGAGACCTCTTTATAGCCGCGCGCACGAAAGAACTCTGCCTCACAGAGTAGTTATGTTCCGCCACGCACGCATACTCCTGTAGATCAAACCCAAAATCTAAGTCAAAACCTATGCGCATAGTAATAGAACTTGAAGGGAATAACCTTACGTTTCCTCTTGACTATAATTATATAGTACAGGGATTCATCTATCGAAACATAGACGAGTCACTCGCAAAACTTCTCCATGACAGAGGTTTTGTAAGCCGAGGTAGAAATTTTAAGCTGTTTACCTTTTCGAGATTATTAGGCAAATATAGAATAAAGAACCGCGAAATCATATTTTACCAAAGAGTAAAGTTTTGGATTGCATCGCCCGTTCAAGAGTTAATTGAATCATTTGCATCAAACCTTTTAAAGAAACCAGAGGTAACGCTTAATAATGAGCTAATATATGTCACATCGGTTGAGGTAAAAGCCGAAAAATTATTTGATAAGGCACAAATATTCATGCTCTCCCCAATGACAGTGTACAGCACACTCTTAACGGCAGACAAAAGGAAGAAGACCTACTACTATAACCCAAAAGAGAGAGAATTTGCAAGACTCATAACCGAAAATATAAGGAAGAAGTATAGGGCATTATATAGAAAAGACCCAGATGAGTTAGGTATGTCCATAAGACCTTTAAGGGTGAATTCGTCAGATGAGAAGATAATAAGATACAAGGGATTTATAATTAAAGGTTGGATGGGGAGATATCATATTGAAGGCGATAAGGAACTCCTATCCCTTGCATACGATACGGGGCTGGGTGCAAAAAATTCACAGGGCTTTGGAATGTTTGAAATAAGTTAGGTAATTACCCGAAGGAGAATGGGAAATCAGCCTTGCATGCAGTAACCCAGGCGTAGGGCAAGGCTTCAGCCTTGCGAGGAGTAGATCAGGCGTAGGGCAAGGCTTCAGCCTTGCGACATCAGTTAACAAAATCGATTCTGAAAACTTTTTATTGACAATACTACCAAATTGTAGTATAATAAATAAAAGACAAAACATACACCTTTATTACTTTATAATTTAAAAGGACATCTTTAATTCACGATGTAAGATATGAAGGCAACCAAAGCACCCGAACAGACAGCCATATTATTCCAGGAATACGATTACAACTCGCTTGACATTAGAAAGGATAAGATTCTAATCATAGGAAGAATACTTGAATCTGGAGGTCTTGAGGAGCTTAGATGGCTTTTCACCGTATACTCTCTCAAAGAGATAAAGGAGTTCGTAAGGTTAAGGGGATACCGTGGTTTATCGTCGAGAGCCTTTAACTTCTGGTGTTTATTTTTTGACATCAAGGATTACAATAAACCTGAATGGCTTAAAGATAAGAAGTTGATCTGGAGATACTGATGAGCAAAATCTCTATTGAAG